>NZ_JBEPAA010000038.1:0-83654 GCF_040298365.1 Kitasatospora sp. NPDC001603 | reverse complement strand
CGCGTCGCCGGAACGCCCTGCGTACCGGTCGGGCGCCCGGCGCGCGGGGGCGCCGGCGGGGGGGCCACCCGGGCCCGCCCGCGCCCCCCCCCGGGGGCCCCGGGGGCCGCCCGGTCCGGCGGGGTCGCGGTGGCCGCCGTGGCGAGCAGCGGCGGGTCCCAGGGCGACTACGGCGCGACGTCGCTGTCCGCCTCGGGTGCCTGGTCCGCGTCCGCCTCGGGCGCGTTCACGTACCGGTACCCGATCACCGCGCCCCCGTCCCTGGGTGGCGCGGCGCCGACCGTCGGACTCGCCTACGACTCGCAGTCGGTGGACGGCGAGACCTCCGCGCGCAACTCGCAGTCGTCCTGGGTCGGTGACGGCTGGTCCTACAGCCCCGGCTTCATCGAGCGCTCGTACAAGACCTGCAAGGACCAGGGGATCGAGGACTCGGGCGACTCCTGCTGGGCCGGCTGGAACGCCACGATCTCGCTCGGCACCCACAACGGCCAGCTGCTGCGGGACTCGGACGGGACGTACCACCTCCAGACCGACGACGGCACCAGGATCGAGCGGCTGACCGGAGCCACCAACGGCCTCTGGCAGGGCGAGTACTTCAAGGTCACCACGACCGACGGCACCGCCTACTACCTCGGCCTCAACCACGCTCCCGGCGGCAGCACGGACGACGCCACCGGCAGCGCCTGGGGCATCCCGGTCTACCACCCCAAGTCGGACGATCCCTGCCACAGTTCGGACAAGGGCGACGACTCGCAGTGCGACAAGCCGGTCGGCTACCGGTTCAACCTGGACTTCGTGGTCGACCCGCACGGCAACGTGCAGCGCTACGACTGGTCGACCGAGTCGAACTACTACAACATGGGCTTCGGCCAGATCCCGGACGAGGACAAGGACGACAAGGGCGGCACCCTCACCCAGTACACCCGGGGCGGCCACCTCACCCAGATCTCCTACGGCTACCAGCTGGCGGACGCCCAGGCGGGCCGCGAGCCGGCCGCCAAGGTGGTCTTCCGCACGGCGCAGCGCTGCACCACCTCGGACAGCGTCTGCAAGGACGGCAACCTCTCCTCGGACACCGCCGCCAACTGGCCGGACACCCCGTACGACCTGAACTGCCCCTCCGACTGGAAGACCAAGATCGGGGAGGAGGGCGACACCGACGGCGTCTGCCTGCAGAGCGGCCCCACCTTCTGGCAGACGTACCGGCTGAAGGGCATCGACACCAAGGTCCGGACCTCCTCGGGATGGCAGGACGTCGACAGCTACGAGCTGAAGCAGGTCTTCTCGGACGCCGGCGGCACCTACGACCCGGTCACCGGCAAGACCCAGGACCCGAAGTCCAGCGGCTCGCTGCAGTCGGTGATGTGGCTCTCGGAGATCGTCCACACGGGCAAGGACACCTCCGCCGGGGGTGACGCCCCGATCTCCCTCGACCCGGTCACGTTCGTCGGCATCGAGACGGACAACCGGGTCGACGGCCTCACCCCGGCCGCCCCGCCGCTGTTCCACCCGCGGATCTCCAGCGTGCAGACCGAGACCGGCGAGTCCGTCGCGGTCACCTACCGGGCGCCGGAGTGCTCGCGCGAGAAGAACACCATGCCGGCCTCGGCCGACTCCAACACCATGGCCTGCTACCCGGTGTTCTGGAACACCCCGGGCGGTGTGGAGCCGATCGAGGACTGGTTCCACAAGACCCTGGTCTCCAAGGTCACGTCCAGCGACCGGACCAAGGCCGGCTCGCCCGCCAAGGTGACCGACTACAGCTACTCGGGCGGTGCCGCCTGGCACCGCGACGACTCCGAGCTGACCGACGACAAGCACCGGACGTGGAACGAGTTCCGCGGCTACCGGACCGTCACCACCACCACGGGCGCCGCCCCGGACCCGACCACCCAGAGCACCGTCTCCTACCTCCAGGGCATGGACGGCGACTACCGCAAGGACGGCACCCGGCGCAGCGCGAAGGTGACGAACTCGCTCGGCGAGGAGATCACCGACAGCGCCTGGCTGGCCGGCACCCCGTTCGAGAGCCAGGGCTTCACCAAGGCCGGCGGCACCGTCGTCACCAAGACGCTGACCGACGTGCCGGACTCGGTGGTCGTGGCGACCGCCGGGCGCACCGCGTGGACCTCGGAGGACCCGAAGCCGGACAAGCTCTCGACGCTGCCCGACATGACGTCGCGCCGGGTGCGCTCCAGCGGCAGCCGTTCGCTCGGCCTGCTCAGTGACGACCGCACCTGGCGGACCTCCCGGAGCGGCACCACCTTCGACGACCTCGGCCGGATCTGGAAGGCCGACGAGCAGGGCGACCTGTCCGTGCCCTCCCAGCGGACCTGTACGGTCACGACCTACGCCGACGCGCCGTCGGCCAACCCGATGATGCTGGTCTACCCGAAGGAGACGCTCAGCCTCGCCGGCTCGTGCGACACGAAGCCGGGGCAGGGCACCACGCTCAGCCACAAGCGGGTCTACTACGACGGCGACGGGACGGTCACGAACCCCGGCACGCTGGGCCGGCTCGGCCAGCGCTCCGGTTCGCTCGGCCTGGTGACCGCCACCGAGTCGGTCACCGGCTACGACAAGGCCGGCAACCCGCAGTTCCAGGTGCTCGGCGCGATGGCGTACGACCGCTACGGGCGCGTCAGCGACAGCACCGACGCGGCCGGCCGGACCACCACGACCACGTACACGCCGGCCACCGGGCTCCTGCCGACCGCGGTGTCGACCGAGAACCCGCTGAAGTGGAAGGCGACCAGCACCGTCTCGCCGGGCCGCGGCTCGATCACCCACGCGGCCGACGTCAACGGCCGGGTCACCGACTCCGCCTACGACGCCCTCGGGCGCCGGGTGAAGGTGTGGATGCCGGGCCGGAACAAGGCGACCCAGTCGCCCGACCGGACCTTCGCGTACGCGGTCCACGGCGCCGGGGACAGCCCGGACCCGTCCACCGTCACCTCCAGGACGCTGCGCGAGGACGGCACCTACAGCACCGAGGTCACCTTCTACGACGGGACGCTGCAAGCGCGGCAGACCCAGACGACCACCGCGGACAACTCGGTGGGCCGGCTGGTCTCCTCGACCTTCTACGACTCCCACGGGTGGACCGTCTCCGCCATCGCGAGCTACTACGACGCGGCCAACGCGCCGGGCACCTCGATGTGGGCGGAGACCAACAAGACCGGCCCGGCGGTGACCCGGACGTCGTACGACGGCCAGGGCCGGCCGGTCACGGTCCAGCAGGTGTCCTTCGCGAGCACGCTCTGGCAGACCGCCACGACCTACCGGGGCGTGGACCGGGTGGACGTCACGCCGCCGCCCGGCGGCAAGGCGACCACGGCGTACACCGACGCGCTCGGCCGGCGGAGCTCGACCGTGGTGCGCGACACCACGCCGGACCGCAAGCTCACCGGCGGCAGCGTGATCGCCTCCGGGACCTCGGTGGTCTCCCGCAGCGTCCGCCTGGCCATGCAGGCCGACGGCAACCTGGTGCTGACCGCGCTGGTCGACGGGAAGTCCCTGTGGTCCTCCGGGACCGCCGGCCACCCCGGCGCGTACGCGAGCGTCCTCGCCGACGGCAGTCTCGTGGTGCTGGACACCACCGGGAAGACCACGCTCTGGACCAGCGCGAGCGGCGGGCACACCGGCGGCTACCTCAAGGTGCAGGGCGACGGCCGGGCCGTCATGTACGACGGCGCCAACACCCAGCTCTGGTCGGCCGGTACGGCGGGCACCGCGGCCGCGGACATCACCACCACCTTCGGCTACACCCCCCGCGGCCAGGTCGAGACGGTCAAGGACACGGTGGGCAACACCTGGTCCTACACCTACGACGTGCAGGGCCGGGTGGTGGCCCAGACCGACCCCGACAGCGGCAGCTCCAGCAGCACCTACGACCCGCTCGGCCGGGTGCTGACCGTCAAGGACGGACGCGGCCAGGTGCTGTCGTACAGCTACGACGAACTCGGCCGCAAGACGGCGGAGTACACCGGTGACACGCCGGGCGACCCGGCGAAGGCGCTCGCCGAGTGGACGTACGACTCGCTCGGCAAGGGCATGCCGGTCTCGTCCACCCGCTACGTGGGCGGCAAGAGCGGCAGCGCCTACGTCAAGAAGGTCAACGGCTACAACGCGGTCGGCCAGCCGACCGGCACCACCACGGTGATCCCCGCGGTCGAGGGCAACCTCGCCGGGAGCTACAGCACGACGGCCTCCTACACCGAGACGGTCAGCCTGCTGGCGTCGACCACCTTCGGCACCGAGGCGGGCCTTCCCGCGGAGACGGTCGGCTACGGCTACAACCTCCAGGGCAAGCTGGTCGCGATGGGCACGCCCAGCCGGCCGTACATCGCCACCGTCGCCTACAGCCCGCAGGGCCAGGTCCTGCAGACCACCCTCGGGACACCGAGCAAGCAGCTGCGGACCGCGCAGACCTGGGACCAGGCCACCGGCCGGCTGGCCACCAACCGGGTCACGCTGCAGAGCAACACGGCCAACCCGATCTCGGCGACCACCTACGGGTACAACGCGGCGGGCAGCGTCACCGCGGTCTCCGACGTCCAGTCCAGCGGCGGCACCGACCGGGTCACCGACACCCAGTGCTTCGGCTACGACGCGCAGAACCGGCTGACCACCGCCTGGACGGACACCAAGGGCCTGGGCGCGGTCACGGCCGGGCAGCTCACCAAGTGCGCCACGGCGGCACCGTCGCCGGGCACCATCGGCGGGCCGTCCCCGTACTGGCTGGACTGGCAGTTCAACCAGCTCGGTGACCGGACCCAGCAGGTCGCCCACGATGTGAAGGGGGCGGCCACCAAGGACGTCACCCAGACCATCACCTACCCGGGCGCCGGCGTCGCTCCCGCGAAGAAGCCCAACGCGGCCAGTGCCGTCACCACCACCGGGCCGTCCGGCAGCACCACCGTCGTGCCCGACTACGACAGCGCCGGCAACACCAAGACCCGGACCGGGCCCGGCACCAGCCAGGCCTTCGAGTACAACGAGGAGGGCCGCACCAAGGCGGTCACCACCAACGGCACGGAGGCGGGCTACCTCTACGACGCCGACGGCAGCCTGCTGATCCAGCGCAACCCGGGGACCAACCTCCTCTACCTGTTCGGCGGCGCGGAGCAGCTCAGGCTCGACACCGTCAAGAAGACCGTCACCGGCCTGCGGTACTACCACAGCCCGGACGGCACGGTGATCGTCCGCTCCTCGGCCGGCACCGTCAGCTACCAGCCGACCACCCCGCACGGCACCGCCCAGCTCCAGGTCGACGGCGCGAGCCTGGCCGTCGTCCGGCGGGCGTACGACCCGTACGGGAACGCGCGCGGCGCCGCGCCCGCGGCCTGGGCCGACAACCGGGGCTACCTCGGCAAGCCCACGGACGCCACCAGCGGGCTGGACCTGCTCGGGGTGCGCGTCTACGACCCGATGATCGGACGGTTCCTCACCGTCGACCCGGTCTTCGAGTCGGGCGATCCCAACCAGATGGGCGGCTACGGGTACGCGGCCGGCAACCCCACCTCCGGCAGCGACCCCAACGGCCTCTGGTGGAGCTGGGGCGACGTCGGGAGCTTCTTCACCGGCGTCGGCGACTCGATCGTCGGCGACCCGTACCAGTGGAGCGTCAACACCCTCTCCGACTGCTGGAACTCCTTCGCCGACATCGCCAACGGCGACAACCAGGTGTTCGACGACATGTTCGGGTACTCCAACGAGTCCCCGTTCAGGCTCGGCCACACCGGGTACGTGGACGACACGCCGCTGGCGGACCTGTTCGAGGTGGACACCAGCTCCACCTCGTACTTCGCGGGCCAGGTCACCGGTGTGGTCGGCTCGTTCGCGATCGACGGCTACGGCGCGGTCAAGGCGATCAGCGGCGGCGTCAAGGCCGTCAAGGCGATCAAGGTGGCGGTGTCCGAGGGAGAGGACGTCGTCAGCGCGGTCAAGAAGCTGCTCTCCGGCGACCTGCCCACCACCACCAAGGCGGACCCGGCTCCGACCACGCCGAAGACGGAGAAGCCGAGCAGCCCGAAGTCCGGCACCGGCAAGGGCGGCGACGACCCGGGCGCTCCGGCCTCCGAGACGCCGGCCGCCGGCAAGGACGCCGGGCGCCCCAGCGGCGGCGGCTCGCCCGACAGCGGTGGCGGCGGCACCGGTACCAAGGGGCCGAAGCCCGGCAAGGCGGAGGACACCCTGGCGGGGGCGAACCCCGGCGGCTACACCGACAACTGCGGCGCCTGCGCCCAGGCCGGCGACAGCCGTCTCGCGGGCACCCACGACGGTGCCACGGCCTGGGACAGCGGCATCCTCGCCCCGGAGGAACTGGAGTACAAGTACGACTCCCTGTTCCACATGACCGAGGGGGTCGACGACATCAGCCACCAGCTGACCGTGCTCGGCTACGGCACCCGGGGCATCGTGTTCGGCTGGACCGACGGCGTCGACGTCGGCCACTACTTCAACGTGGTGAACGACGCCGGTGTGATCAAGTTCCTCGACTACCAGAGCGAGACGCACGCCGTGACCTCGCAGTGGGAGAATCTCGAAATGATGATCACATGGTGGTGAGCCAGGAGAGGAAGCGGATGGTGAGCATGGACCAGGAGTCGGCCCGGCTGGCGGCGGACGCGTACTGCCGCGAGCGGGTCCGCGGCTGGGACGAGCGCGCGTACCGGCTGCGGATCGACGAGACGGTCGCGGTCGAGGGCGCCTACGTCTTCGGCTACCTGCCGACGGTCCCCGACGCGCGCGGGCGACTGCGGGTGGGCGGGAACCTCCCGGTGATCGTGGACCGGGAGACCGGTGCGTGCCGCTTCGTCGCCGGCGTCACGGAGTACTTCGCACTCCGGGACGCGGCGAAGCCGCAGGCCTGACCCCCCCGAGGCCGGTGCCCGGGTGCGCTACGGCGCACCCGGGCACCGGCCTTTCACGACGGCCCGTGCGGATCACCCGCCGGAGGCGGCGGAGGTGACGGGGAGGCCGGTGACCTGGCCCTGGCTGGAATCTGTCGCGCAATATGACCTGTGACATTGTTCTGTCGCCCATTCGATGGCAGGATCCGTGTCGATTTCCTTCGTTCAGCCCGACCTCACGTCAGGCTGCCCCCACTCGCAGAAGGACTCGGCGTGCAACTGCGCACACGGCTCTCCACCCTCGCGGCCGGCGTCATCGCCTGCTGCGCCACGGCCACCGCCGTGCTCCCGGCCCAGGCGTTCGCGGCACCCGCCGCCGACGGACCGATCCGGATCGCGACGGCCGGCCCGGCCCCGACGGCCACCCCGGCCGCCGCGGCCGCCTCGAAGCCGGCCGGCCCCTCGGGCCCCGGCGCGACGACGGCCCGGTCCGAGGACCTCGCCGCCCCCGCCGTCCCGATATCCCCGGCACTGCTCAGCGAGACCCTCATGGGCGAGCCGGCCCCGGCCCGCCCCGATTCCGTGGCGGCGCGCTCCCGTTCGGCCGCGCTCGCGGGCGCCGCCGAGCAGAGCTGCACCCCGGCCGACTTCGCCGCCCGCTCCGGTGCCGACCTGGTCGCGTTCCTCAAGGGCTCGACCACGGACTGCGTCTCCTCGCTGTTCGGCAACGGCAGCGCCGACCCGGGCATCTTCAAGCAGGCCCGGATGCTGCCCGTCGCCGCCGCGTTCAAGGACCTGGCGGCCGGCTACACCGGCGACAACTCGACCGGCATCCTGCAACTGGTGCTCTTCCTGCGGGTGGGCTACTACATCCAGTCGTACTACCCCGACGCGACCGGCCCGTACGACGCCACGCTCACCAGCGGCGTCAAGGCCGGCCTGGACGCCTTCTTCGCCGGCGCCCGCTGGCACGACGTCACCGAGAACAACGGCGAGGTGCTCAGGGAGGTGCTGACGCTCACCGACAGCGCCAACATCCAGGGCGCCTACCTGAGTGTCTACCAGCGGGTGCTGGACGACTTCGACAACTCCTACAACGCCCTGCCGAAGATGGTCGGTGCGGTCAACTCCGTGCTGCGGTTCCCGCTCTGGCGGGGCAACACGAACCCGGCCTTCGTCAGCGCGCTCGGCGCCGACCCGCGGCTCGTCACCTCCCTCGCGAACTTCGCGGTCAACCACAAGGACCTGCTCAGCGGCCCCAACGCCGTCCTCGACACCAACGCGGGCAACGACCTGGCCCGGATGGCCGGGACGAGCGCCACCGTCGAGGCGGTGGCCAAGCCGCTGGTCAAGCGGGTGCTGGACGCCGCGCCGCTCCTCACGGCCGACGCCCCGCTGTACGTCCACACGGCCTTCCAGGCCACCGTCTACGACAACGGCCAGTGCTCGTACTACGGCATCTGCGACCTGCCCGCCAAGCTCACCGCGGTGGTCCTGCCGCACCAACTGGTCTGCGACAACCGCACCATCCAGACCCAGGCGCTGTCGGCCGCCGAGCTGGCCACCGTCTGCGCGAGCCTGCGCAACGAGGACGCGTTCTTCCACAACGTGGTCAAGGACAACGGGCCGATCCCGAACCAGTACGACAAGACCGTCACCCTCGGGGTCTTCGCCAACAAGACCGACTACACCACCTACTCGTGGGCGATCTTCGGCAACTCGACCGACAACGGCGGCCAGACGGTCATGGACCCGACCGACCCGAACAACCGGGCCGCGAACGTCATGTACCAGAAGGCGTGGAACAACGGCGACCCCGCCCGGGTGTGGAACCTCAACCACGAGTACACCCACTACCTGGACGGCATCTACGACATGAAGGGCAGCTTCGCCACCCAGACGTCCGTCCCGGACATCTGGTGGGTCGAGGGCCTCGCCGAGTACATGTCCTACAGCTACCGCGTCACCACCGACACCGACGCGATGGCCCAGGCGGCCAAGCACAGCTACAAGCTCAGCACGGTCTTCCAGAACACCTACGGCAACTCGGACTCGACCCGCGTCTACGCCTGGGGCTACCTGGCCGTCCGGTACATGCTGGAGAAGCACCCCGCCGACGTCCAGGCCATGCTGGGCCGGTTCCGGGTCGGCGACTACACCGGCGGCTACGCGGTCTACAACGGCCTCGGCACCTCCTACGACGCCGACTTCGACGCCTGGCTCACCGCCTGCGCCGCCGGGGCCTGCTACGCGGCGGGCCCGACCGCGCTGTTCGACACGTCGGTGAACGGCGCCACCGTCAGCGCGACCGAGCGGTCCGTCCAGACCGGCCCGGGCCGGATCACCGCCTGGCACTGGACCTTCGGCGACGGCACCTCCTCGGACGAGCGCAACCCGAGCCACACCTACGCGGCCGCCGGCACCTACACCGTCGCCCTGACCGCGACCGACGACACCGGCAGGACCGCCACCACCCCGGCCTCGGTCACCGTGACCGCCGCCCCGGTCACCCTGCCGAACTGCACCGAGCAGCGCGCCGACGCGATGGGCCGGAACTGCTCGCGCACCGGCCGCGCCGCGACCGCCGGCAGCACCGACTACCTGTACGTCTACCTGTCGGCCGGCACCTCCACGCTCAAGGTCACCACCTCCGGCGGCACCGGCACCGCGCACCTGTACTACAACCCGGGCACCTGGGCCTTGCCCAGCGCCTTCACCGCCTCCTCCACCGGCACCGGGACCACCCAGTCCCTCACCGTCACCAACCCGACCGCCGGCTACCGCTACCTCAGCCTGTACGCCGTCACCGACTTCAGCGGCGTCACGGTCAGCACCCAGTTCTGAGCGCTCCCGCCGTCCTGACGGACCTCGGACGGCGGGGCGGGGGCGGTCCGTGCCACACGGACCGCCCCCGCCGTCACGGCCGGTCCGTCACACGTAGATCTCGTTGGTGCAGTAGGTCTTCCAGGTCGGGGGAGCCCAGCTGAGGTACTTGGTGCCGCAGAGGTGGAAGCTGTGGACCTGCTCGAACTTCTTCGCGGTGGACTTGCCCCGGTCGACGGCCAGTTCCGGCTGCACGTGTCCGAACGAGTCGGTCACGATCACGGTGGCCTTGAAGTAGGTGCCGGGGTCGGCGGCGTACAGCCACACCCAGCCGGACGAGCAGTTGTCGACCTGGACCTGGATGTTCTCGTTCGAGTAGTACTTGGTGCAGCCGGCCGCGGCGGCGGTACCCGCCGAGGCCGGGGCGGCCGACAGGCCGGTCAGCGCGGCGACGGTGAGGCCCAGGGCGCCGGCCGTCCTGGCGAGCCCGTTCGACAGTTTCCTCATGGTGATGACTCCTCGGGTGTGCTTCGGGAGGGATGTGTGCGGAACACCTCCACTGTCCCGGTGCAGTCACCCGGGCGGCATCCGTCAGATGACTGCAGGGCGCGCACGTGCCTGACTGACGGCACCGAGGCCGGACAGCCGTGCACGGTCCTCGCCCGACACCGGCCGTGGCGCGTCGAAGAGTCGCCGTGAGTCCCTCCGGACCGCCTCCACGCAAGCCCGCGGCACCTGCTCGGCCGCGGCCGTCGGCGTGGGAGTGCGGGACGGCGCGGGCGTGGCGCCGCCGGGGCGGTCCCGGTCGCGGTGATCCGGGTCCGCGGGGACGGCCGGCGGGAAGGTGCCCGGTTCCGGGCGTTCGACGGTCCGTTTCCGAGGAGAATTCGTGATCTCGAAAACGAGGAAGTTCGTGAGTGCCGCGGCCGCCACCTTCGCCGCGGCGGCCGCGTTGACGGTGGCGGTGCCGTCCAGCGCGTACGCCATCGACCACGTCGAGTGCCGGGGAGGCGAGAACTTCCTGAAGATCTGGTCGCACCTCGACGGGCGACAGAGCGTGGACTGCTACGCGAACGGGGGCCGCACCGACTTCGGCAGCTGGTGGGTCGACCGGATCTCCACCGGGAACAACGACCTGATCTACTACGACGCCAACGGTGACTCGGTCAGGATCAACCGGTGGACCGACATCACGTTCCCGAACCGTCCGCCGAAGGTGAAGTCCATCGAGATCCTCTGACGGACCGCGGTTCGGACGCGCCGCACCGCCGACCGGCCGGCCGGCGGTGCGGCGCGTGGTGAACCTACGGGTGGGGGCTGGAGAGCCAGGGCGGCCGCCAGGCGGTGCGGCCGAGGCCCGGGGTGGGTCCCCACGTCCCGCGCGCGTACGGCACGGGCGCCGGCGGGTGGTCGACCAGGGGCTGGATCACCCGCCAGGTCTCCTCCACGACGTCCTGCCGGGTGAACAGCGAACGGTCGCCGGTCAGCGCGTCGTTGAGGAGCCGCTCGTAGGGCTCGGGCGGCCTGCCGAGTTCGGCGGCGAAGGACAGGCTGAGGTGGACGCTCCGGGCCGAGCGGCCGGATGCCTCCTTCGAGAGCATGCCCAGCCGCAGCGCCGGGTCCGGGTCGATCCGCAGGACGAGTTCGTTGGCGTCAGGATGCGCGGGCTGGTCCAGGAAGGCGAGCCGTGGCGGGCGCTTGAAGACCACCCGTACCTCGGTGGCCCTGGCGGCCAGGGCCTTGCCGGCCCTGATGGAGAAGGGCACTCCGCTCCACCGCCAGTTGTCCACCTCCAGGCCGAGTTCGACGTAGGTCTCGGTCACCGAGCCGGACTTGACGCCGGGTACGTCGAGGTAGCCCTCGTACTGGCCGCGCAGGCAGTGCGCCGGATCGACGTCCGCCGTCGCGCGGAAGACATCGACCCTCCGGTCCCACAGCGCGTCCGGGCCGGGGCCGACCGGCGCCTCCATCGCGACCAGGGCGAGCACCTGGAGGAGGTGGTTCTGGACCACGTCGCGCAGCGCGCCGACCGGGTCGTAGAACGCTCCCCGGTCCTCCACGCCGAAGTCCTCGGCCATGGTGATCTGCACGGCCGCCACGTGGTCGCGGTTCCAGACCGGTTCGAGCAGCGAGTTGGCGAACCGCAGGAACTGGATGTCCAGCACGGGCTGCTTGCCGAGGAAGTGGTCGATGCGCAGGACGCGGTCCTCGGGCAGCACCCGGTGCAGCCGTGCGTTGAGGGCCCTGGCGGAGGCCAGGTCATGGCCGAAGGGCTTCTCCAGCATCACCGTGGCGTGCGCGGTGAGGCCCGCCGCGGCCAGCGCCTCCACGACCGGGCCGAACAGCGAGGGCGGGATCTCCAGGTAGAAGAGCGGCCTGGCGGCGCCCTCCAGCAGCGCGCTCAGCGCCTGGTAGGTGGCCGGGTCGGTGAAGTCGCCCCGCAGGTAGGAGAGCCGTCGGGCCAGCCGTTCGAGCGGCCCGGACGCCACCTCCTCACCGGCTGTCCGCAGGGCCTCGCGCAGGGAGGCGACCAGGTGGTCGTGCGACCAGTCCTCCAGGGCCACGCCGATGATCGGGCAGTCCAGGAGGCCGGCCGCCTCCAGGCGGTAGAGCGATCGGAAGGTCATCTTGTGCGCGAGGTCGCCGGTGATGCCGAAGATCACCAGCGCGTCGGCGGTCACCGCCGGGCTCCCGGTCGCACGGATCCACGCCCGCCCGGCCGGTCGGGGTGGGCCGCCCGGGCGCCGGTCGCCTTACCCGGCCCGGCCCCTGACCACGCGGAACCGTCGGACGGCCCCCGCCGCTGCGGCACTCGCACCGGGGCCGTTTCCGTGAGAACACCGCCGGGGCCCCTCAGGTGCGCCCGGCCCGGCCCCGACTGACGATCGCTCATGGAGGGACGATATAACCCGACGTGTCGACTCGCTCGCACTGCGGAGCGGCGTCGCGCCTCGGGTCGCCGGTCCCGGTGCCCACCGGACGGCCCCCGGCTGCCGCGAGCCGCCCGGGCGGTGCCCACGAGGATCATCACGGGTGCCGGCGGGGCCACAGCTGGAGCAGCCAGTGCTCGGCCCGGTGGGGGAGGAGGGACGGGGTGGGGTGGAGGGCGCCGCGGTGGGCGGCGAGCGTGTAGTGGCCGGGTGGGAGCGGCAGCTCGGCGGCTGCCGGGAGGTGGGAGACACCGGAGGTGAGGGCGAGGCGGCCGCCTTCGAGGTCGACGGTGAGCCGGATGTGCTGGGGCCAGTGGCCGGGCGGGGCCGGGGGCCGGGCCGTCCAGTACTGGAGGGTGACGTGGGGGTAGTGGTCGGACAGGGCGCTGTTGAAGGTGACGGTGCCGCCCGCGGTGGTCGCGAGCCGGCCGGGGCCCGGGGTGGGCGGCCGGTCGTCGGCGTCGCCGCTGGGCGGGGCGGCGGTGTCGACGAGGTGGAAGAGGTGGTTCTCCGCGCGCACCTCGATGGCGAGTTCGGCGGCGGGTTCGCCGACGGGTGCGGCCGGGGGCCGGTCGGCGCGGGGGTCCACGGGCGGCTCAGGGGTCGATCTGGACGTGGAACGGGTCATTGGTGAAGTCGCTGCCGAGGATGCGCCGGTTCTGGTAGAAGCCGCTGAGCCGGCCGCCGGAGCCGCGGTTGTCCCAGTCGTGGATGGGCTCGACGCTGTAGTTCTTGAGGTTGTCGTCGGCGCCTTCGAGGGTCGACGCGAAGGGGTACTCGTCACAGTCCAGGCCTTCGTGGGCGTAGTCGGGGAAGTACTTCAGGCAGGCGGCGACGGCGACGACGCGGTGCGCGTCGATGGCGCTCTGGTCGGCGACGCGGTGCAGCGGGGCCGCGCCGGGGGCGCCGGGGATCTGCTTGTTCGGCGCGTCGGGGACGGTCTGGTCGGGGTGGTACTGGGCGGTGACGATGTGGTCGGCGGACTCGGGGTGGTCGGCGCGGTGGAGGTGCAGGGTCTCGGTGACCCAGGGGAAGACGCAGCCCTCACCGGAGGCGGTGCTGACGAGGTAGGAGGCGGAGTCGCAGCGGATGCCGCTGTTGGGGCCGTCGTAGGGGTTGGCCGCGCCCTCGCCGATGACCGAGACGTGCGCGGCGAGGTCGGCGTAGCTGATGAGGGCGCTGCCGATGCCGCCGGCGGAGTCCTGGCGGAAGGAGTAGTAGCGGCTGGTGATCGAGCCCTCGGCGGCCCACAGCCCGATCGGCTGGACGTAGGGGCCGCCGAAGCCGCTGTCGACGACGGAGGGGCCGAACCCGGGCCGGGCGGTGCAGGTGACGTCGACGCTGAGCGGTACCTCGGCGATGTCGCCTTCGAGCCGCCAGTTGTCGAGGACCTGGACGACGTCGACCTCGCGGCGGACGTTGTGGCCGTACTGGACGTCGGTCATCTCGGCGTCCGCGCTGCCGGTGACGGAGCAGAAGATCCACCAGCAGGTGACGTGGGTGGGGTGGAGGTGGAAGGCCTGGCAGGTGACGAACCGCGATTTGCCGTACCCCTGGTCGTGGAAGGCGGCGTCCTGCTCGCGGCACTCGTAGGCGGGCAGGTCGTCCTGGCCGGAGCGCTTGGCGGTGCGGGGGGCGTGGTTCTCGTGGGGACCGGGCTCCATGGCGCGGATGCGCCCGAGGAGCTGGTCGAGGGGCTGTCCGTGGCCGGGTTCGGTCAGGGGGACGTGGGCGGGGGCCAGCAGGACGTAGTCCCGGCGTGCGGCGGCGTCGCCGGTGCCCGCCGCGCGGGCGGGGGTGACGGCGACGGCGGTGGCCAGCGTCAGCAGCGCCGTGACGAGGGCGGTCACGGCGCCGCGTCGGCGGGGCCGGCGGTGGGTGGGGCGGTCCGAGCGCATCGTTGCCTCGATTCCTGTTCTGGGAGTCCGGGGCTCAGGAGCGGGGGTCGATGCGCCACCCGCGGGGGTCGCCGATCACCTCGGTGGAGGTGTCGGTGATGACCTGCCGGGTGTAGGAGTCGCGGAAGAGCCGGTGCTTCACGTCGAACGCGGCGAGGTCGTTCGCGCACGTGCCGCTGGGGTAGCAGTGGTCGACGCGGATCTTCAGGACGACGGTGCGGTAGTCGGGCGTCTGGTCCTGGTTCTGGAACCAGGCACGGATCCTCCAGCCGGCCAGACCGTAGCCGCGGTTCGGTGCGGCCTGGGCGACGTCGAACGTCCACTCGTTGGCGGGCGTGAAGGCGCACGCGTTGATCGAGGCGTCCACCTCCGCGGCGCGCTCCCAGTCGCCGTAGCGGTTGAGCGCTTGCAGGTGGTAGGTGGGGGAGGGGGCGCACGCGGTGGCGGCCTGGTCGGCCCGCGCGGTGGTGCCGGGCGTGAAGGCGGTCGCGGCGGCGATCGTCAGGGCGGCGGCCGCGAGGCGGAGCGCCGTGCGGGGGGTCGTGCTGTTCATCCGGGACGTGCCCTTCATCCGGCTTCTCCTCGCTTGACTGTTCGTGGACTACCCATTGAACGTGACATCCAGTCATCGCGCGGACACATGCTGTCATCCGAGTGGATCGCCTTCGCCCGCGTGCGCCCTGGTTCGCGCCGTCCCCCGGCCGGGCCGGGCCCGGGTCCCGCCGAGGGGGTGGGGCGGGGACCGGCCGTTCCGCTCGGCGCCGGGTGCGGGGGCGAGGCGGCCGGACGTGCCCGCGCCGGCCGGCCGCAGTAGCGTGGGCGGTCGGCTTCCGAACAAGGCAACGAGGAGGTAGCAGTGTCAGCCGTGAATCGTGACCTCTCCACACTCGGCGGCTCGCTCGAACGGGTGGCCCGGCCCCCGGACGGGACGGTCGCGGACCGGGCCCGCGAGGTCATCTCCGCCTACGCCCGCGACCTGGAGGACGAGCAGCTGCTCCTGGCCGTGCTCGGTCTGGAGGAACCGGCCGAGCGGACGGCCCCCTGAGGCACGGCTCTCGGCAGGGGGCGGCTCACCCCCTGGCCCCTCGCATCGCGCCGGAGGGTTCGGCTGTCCGGCTGTCCGGCTGTCGGTGCCCCCGGTGGCCGGTGGCGCTACGTAGTCGGGGGCGATGCGGCGGTCGGCACGCACAGTGGTGTCCGAACTGTTACGTCCGGGGTGTGACGCGCGGGACGGCGACGGCGCTGAGGGACATGAGACGACCGTGACCGGTCCGGTCGGACCGGTCGGCGTCCCCTCTGCGACCACCTCTGACAGCGAATGGTGACCATGCGCGCTTCCCTCACTACCCGCGCCGTTCTCACGGCGGCGGCCGCCGGCCTCCTGATCCTCCCCACCGCGCCTTCGGCCTTCGCCACCGCCGGCACCTACACCGTCCCCGTCCACCAGGACCTTCCCGTCACGGCCGCCGGCTTCGGCGAGCACGAGGCGAAGTGCGGGTCGATCGGCGCCGACCAGGACGGCTGGCACTTCGTCCTCCCGGGTAACTCGACGGACTTCGTCAAGCTCACGGTCTCCTTCGACAACGGCGCGCCGCAGGTGGTGACCGTGTTCGGGCCGCCGACGGGCAAGCACGCCTATGTCGGATCCGTCCCGGGAGCCAAGCTGACCTCGGCCAGCGCGGAGGTGACGGGCGGCGCGGTGAAGTGGTTCAACCTCTCGCACACCTGCCCGGCGGTGCGCACCACCGCGAGCCCGACGCCGTCCACGCCCGCGCCCTCCGCCTCCACCACTCCGTCGGCCTCGACCACTCCGTCGGCCTCCACCTCGCCGGGCGTCTCCACCTCGCCGGGCGCCACGACGACCGCTTCCATCTCCGCGTCGCCCACCGGCAAGGCCTCCTCCAGCCCCACCGCGACGGTCACCCCCTCGACGGGTTCGACCACCGGCGTGACCGCGGGCGAGTCGGCCTCGCCCTCGCTCTCGGCTTCGCCCTCGGAGTCGGTGGCGGCGAGTGGTTCGGACCGCCTGGCCTCGACCGGCGCGAACGTCGGCCTGACCCTGCTCGCCGCCGTCGTGCTGGTCGGGGCGGGCTCCGTCCTGGTCATGCGCCGCCGCAAGGCTGGCCGGCACTGACCTGACCGTCGTCCGACACGGTGCGGGCGGGGCGGGCCACCGGCCGGTCCCGCCCGCACCGTCCCGAGCCCCGGTCGGGCGGCGGACGCGCCCCGCCCCGCCCCGGTGCCGCCGACCGGGCCCTGGAGGCCGTGCTACGGCAGGCGGGTGAGGGACGGATGACGGGCGCCCCCGGCGGCCGGAGCCCACGACGGCAGGCCGGAGGGCGGTGGCGGGAGGTGCCGCTGCTCCCGCCACCGCCCTCCGGCGTGGCGGCCCGCTGCTCCGGGCCGACGTGTCCCGGGCGGGTGGTGCGTCAGGAGGTGACGGAGACCTGGTCGACCGTCCAGAACGCGCTGTTGGTGCCGGTGTAGCGGAACTGGAGCTGTGCCGTGGTCGCGCCGGCCGGGACGGTGACCTGGAGCTTCTCGAAGGTGTTGAGGTCACTGCGGTAGGACTTCACCAACTGCGGGGCGCCGGTGCCGAAGACGACGTACAGGTCGCCGGTCTGCGGGCCGTCGACCTTGTAGTCGGTGGCGAAGGAGACGGTGGCCTGGCTGCCGCTGACCGGGAACGCCGGGCTGATCAGCGTGGAGTCGAACTGCCCGGTGCCGTGCGACTTGTCGTCCCACTCGTCGGAGTCGGCGACCGCGAAGACGTTGCGGGCCCGGACGTTGGTCTCCCGGGACTGGCCGAGCTGGGCCGCCGTCCAGAACTCGTCCGTGGCGAAGGCCCAGCCCCGCCACTCGGTGACGCCGCCGCTGGGCATCCGGGAGTTGTCGATGGTCCAGCCGGACGGCGGGGTGCGGGTCCAGCCCTTGGTGGTGGCGGGGATGCCGGTCTCGTCCACCCGGGTCTGCAGGCCGGGGCGCAGGGCGTCGAAGGCGTCGGGGACGATCTCGTCGATCGGCTTGCCGTCCAGCTGCCAGGCCGGCTGGAGGGCGACACCCTCGTGCTTGAGGACGGTGGGCGCGATGTCGACCGGTTTGACGTCGAAGCGGGTCGAACCGGCGGCGTAGCCGGCTCCGTTGACGATCTGGAAGGTCTGGCGCTCGACGGCGCTGTTCCCGCCGTGGCCGCCGGCGTCGGTGTGGCCGTGGTCGGTGGTGACGATGATCAGCCAGTCCTCGGAGGCGTAGGTCGCGCGGCTGCGCACCGCCTGGACGACCTGCCCGACCAGCGCGTCGACCGAGTGGATCGCGGCGGCGTACTGGGAGCTGGTGCCGCCGTAGTTGTGGCCCGCCTCGTCGACCTCGTCGAAGTGGAGGAAGGTGGTGTCGGGGTTCCCGTTGGTGAGGTAGTCGGCGGCGTCCGAGGCGGTCTTGACGTCGTTCTCGCTCTCGTCGATCCGCAGGTCCGCCGTGCCGTGGAAGACGTTGTCGGCGATCGGGTTCCAGGAGGCGGCGACCAGGGTGGAGGCGCTGGGCGAGGCCGTCTCCAGTCGGGTCGCGAAGTCCGGGTAGAGGTCGAAGCGGGAGCCGGCGAAGCTGTTGTCCTTGACGCCGTGCCTGTCCGGCCAGACGCCGGTGGCGATGGTGGACCAGCCCGGCCCGGAGAGCGTCGGCGCCAACGGGTTGGCGTAGAGGTTGCCGGTCGCGGTGAGGCCCGAGGCCATCAGCGCCTTGATGGTGGGCGCGTCGGCGGTCAGCAGCTTGTCGTACCGGGTGCCGTCGACGCCGATCACCAGGGTCTTGGCCGTCCTGGTGCCGTTCGGCAGGCCCTTGTACGGGCCGGTGGCGGCCGAGGCCTGGACGCCGGTGAGCGGCAGCAGTGCCGCGGTGAGCGTGACCGTGGCGAGGGCGGCCCGGACGGAACGGGACATGTGCACAGGAACTCCCGTGGGGAGATGGGGGGAGGTGCGGGACGGGACGGCCGGGGGGAACACGTGCTCGGGGTGGCCGCCCGCCGAAGAGTGTGGAGCCGCACGGCGATCCCCCGGCCTCACACAACGCACGGCTGCGTGAACAACTCCCGAACGTGGGTTCAGACCGGTTACCTTTTCGTGATCATCCGTGCGCGGCCGACGAGGCGCGCGCCGGAGCGCCGGCCCGGCGTCAGACGTGCCGCCCGCACCCCGTACCGCTCCGGCACGACGCGGTAACAAGATGTTAACCGGACCGGCGCACTTTCCTCCCAGATGCGGGCTTTACCTTCTTCATGGCCGTGCTTTACTAGCGCTTGACGATGCATCAGGTCATCGAGGGATCACCGAAGGTCACCGGCCGTGCGGCGCCGCCGCGCCCGACGGCCGGTCCGGGCCCGGGGCCTGGGCCGAACGTCCCCTGCCCGATCCCGATCGCCCGCCCGCCGTCCGTGGCGGGAGGCAGAAGGAGGCATGCCCTCATGGAACCGTTGATCGACCGTGCCCGCGCCTTCCCCGAGCGCGCCGGCCGGGCCGGCCGCGGACTCGACGGCCTCGCCACCGGTCAGTCGCCGCAGGCGCTCTTCATCACCTGCTCGGACTCCCGGGTGGTGCCGGCCCTGATCACCGGGGCCGCGCCCGGCGACCTCTTCGAACTCCGCACCGCGGGCAACATCGTCCCGCCCTACCGTGCGGACTCCGCCTCCGGTGAGACCGCCACCATCGAATACGCCGTGGACGTCCTCGGCGTGCGCGACATCGTGGTGTGCGGCCACTCGCACTGCGGGGCCGTCGGCGCGGTGGTGCGCGGCGACGACCTCAGCCTGGCGCCCGCCGTCCGCTCCTGGCTGGGCAACGCCGACCGCGGCGTTCTGCGGGCCGACGGGACGGACGTCTTCGACCCGACCGTGGCCGGGCCCGTGCAACGGCACGTCCTCGCCCAGCTGGAACAGCTGCGCGGCTACCCGGGCATCGCGACGCGACTGGTCGACGGCCGGGTCCGGATCCACGGCTGGTTCTACGAGGTCCACACCGGGCTGGTGCTCGCGCACCGGGCCGACTCCGGACTCTTCCTCCCGCTGTGACCGGCCGCCTGCCCTCCGTCCACTCCATCGAACCGAGGACCTGATGATCCGTCGTCCCGCCCTCCGGCCCGCCGACCTGCGGGCAGACCTGGCCGCCTCCCTCGTCGTCTTCCTGGTCGCGCTGCCGCTCTGCGTCGGTGTGGCCGTCGCCTCCGGCGTCCCGGCCGAACTCGGCCTGCTCACCGGCATCGTCGGCGGGCTTCTCACCGGGCTGCTGCCGGGCAGCAGCCTCCAGGTGTCCGGCCCCGCCGCGGGCCTCACCGTCCTGGTGTTCGCGGCCGTGCAGGAACACGGGCTCGCCGCCCTCGGTGTGATCACCGCGGCCGCCGGACTGCTCCAGGTCGGCATGGGCGCGCTGCGGCTCGGGCGCCTGTTCCGCGCCATCTCGGTCTCGGTCGTCCAGGGCATGCTGGCGGGCATCGGCCTGGTGCTGATCTCCGGCCAGCTCTACGCGCTGGCCGACGCGAAAGCGCCCAGGAGCGGACTCGACAAGCTGGCGGGCCTCCCCGGCCTGGTCCTCGACACCGTGACCTCGACGCGGGCGCTCACCGCCGCCGCGATCGGCATCGGCACCATAGCCGTTCTGGTGCTCTGGCCCCGGCTGCCCGCCCGGGTCCGGACGGTGCCCGCGCCGCTGGCCGCCGTCGCCGCGGCCACCGCCGCCACCGCGGTGTTCGACCTCTCCGTCGGCAAGGTCGAGGTCGCCGGCCTGGCCGGGGTGATCGACCTCCCCGGCGGCGCGGACCTGGCGGCGCTCGGCGATGTCGGCGTCCTCGGCACCGTGCTCGCGTTCGCCCTGATCGCCTCGGCGGAGAGCCTGTTCAGCGCCGCGGCGGTGGACCGCCTGCACGGCGGCCCGCGCACCCACTACGACCGGGAGTTGATCGCCCAGGGGGTCGGCAACACGGTCTGCGGCGCCCTCGGCGCGCTCCCGATGACCGCCGTCATCGTGCGCAGCGCCGCCAACGTCCAGGCCGGGGCGCGGACCAAGGCCTCCCGCGTGCTGCACGGCCTCTGGCTGCTGCTGTTCGCCGCGCTGTTCCCCGCCGCGCTGTCGGTCATCCCGCTCGCCGCGCTGGCCGGGGTCCTGGTGCACGCCGGGGCCAAGCTCGTGCCGGCGAAGGCGCTCGTTCCGCTGTGGCGGACGCACCGCGGGGAGGCCTTGATCCTGATGGCCACGGCGGTCGCCGTCGTGGTGACCAACCTCTTCGAGGGGGTGCTGCTCGGCCTGCTGCTCTCCGTGCTGAAGAGCGCCTGGGACACCTCGCACCTGCACGTGGAGGTCGACGAGCGCGGGGACGGAACGGTCGGGGTGACACTGGCCGGCAACGCGACCTTCCTCCGCCTGCCCCGGCTCCTGGACACGCTGGAGCGACTGCCCGCCGGCCGGACCGTCCACCTGGACCTGACCGGCCTGCGCCACCTCGACCACGCCTGCCGGACGGCGCTGGAGACCTGGGAGGAGCGCCACAACCGGGTGGGTGAGGCGCTCGTGGTGCGCGTCCCGGTCGGCGTCTGACCGCCGCTGCCCAGGGTCTGCTGCTTCCGAGGAGCGACGGCGCGGTAGCGGCGGATCGGCCCGTCGCTGCCGTGCCCGCTCCGCCGCCCGCGCCGTGCCGCCCCGCCGAACCCGCGGATCCGGCGGTACTCAGGAACGGCCGCGGCGTCACCCGGCGGCGGTGGCGCCGGCCGTGCTGCGGGAGGCGGCCCCGGTACCCCGCTGTTCGGTGGCCGCCGCCAGGGCGCGTCCGGTGAGGGAGTCCGCCCGGCGCAGCAGTTCGGCGGGCGGGCCGGCGAAGAGCAGGCGGCCGCCGTCCGTCCCGGCTCCGGGGCCGATGTCGATCACATGGTCGGCCTGGGCGACGACGCGCAGGTTGTGCTCCACGACCACCAGCGTCGCACCGGCGTCCACGAGGTCGGCGAACAGCAGGTCGAGCCGTTCGACGTCGCTGGGGTGCAGACCGGTCGTCGGTTCGTCCAGGACGATCCGCTCCTCGGCGAAGCCGGGCGAGCCGCTGAGGTGCCGGGCCAGCAGGAGGCGTTGCTTCTCGCCGCCGGAGAGGGTGTCGAGCGACTGTCCGACGGCGGCGTAGCCGAGTCCGACGCGTTCGAGCCAGCCCATCGTCCGCACGATGTCGGAGCGGTCCGCGAAGAGGTCCGCCACGGGGCCCGCCGGCATTCTCAGGACGTCGGCGATCGTCCGGCCGTCGAGCCGGACCTTCATGGCGGCGGGGTTGAAGCGTTCGCCCCCGCAGACGTCGCAGGGTGTCGCGACGTCGTCGAGGAAGGCGAGTTCGGTGGTGATGTAGCCCCTGCCCCGGCAAGTGGGGCAGGCGCCTTTGGAGTTGAAGCTGAACCAGGCCGGTTCGAGCCCGGAGGCGGCACTGAACGCCTCGCGCACGCTGTCCGCGACGCCGAGGATGCTGAGCGGCATCGACCGTACCCCGCCGCGCAGCGGGTCCTGCCCGACGACCGTGAACTCGGGCTGCTGCCGGGGGAGTTCGTTGGTGGCGAACGAGCTCTTGCCGGAACCCGCCACGCCCGTGACCGCGGTGAGGACGCCGAGCGGAATGTCGACGTCGAAGCCGGCGAGGTTGTGCGCGGAGGCGTTCTCCACGCGGACGAAGGCTCGCGGCCCGCGGTTGGCGCGTGCGAGCGGCAGGGGCGTCGAGAGCAGCCGTCCGGTGACGGTGTCGCTGCCGGCCAGAGCCTTCGGCGTACCTTCGAACTGCACCAGCCCGCCCCGTAAACCCGCCCCCGGTCCCATGTCGATCACATGGTCGGCGATTCGGATCACCTGGGGGTGGTGCTCCACGACCACCACGGTGTTGCCGGCGTCGCGCAGCCGCAGCAGGAGGTGGTTGAGACGTTGCACATCGGCGGGGTGCAGGCCCGTCGAGGGCTCGTCGAAGACGTAGGTGATGTCGGTGAGGGCGCTGCCCAGGTGTCGGACGATCTTGACCCGTTGTGCCTCGCCACCGGACAGCGTCGACGACTCGCGGTCGAGCGAGAGGTATCCGAGCCCGACGGAGAGCAGTGCGTCCAAGGTCCGCCGGATCCCGTCGAGGGCCGGTTCCACCCGCGGATCCTCCAGCGCCGCCAGGAGTTCGCGGAGCTCGGCCACCGGCATCGCCGACCAGTCGACGATCGAGCGCCCTTCGATCAGGCTGGCGCGGGCCGCGGCGTTCAGGCGCGCTCCGCCGCACTCATGGCAGACGCGGTGCGTCGTCAGACGGTCCAGCTCCTCCCGCACCTGCGGTGAGATCTTGGTCGGACGGTTCTTGACGTACACGTCCCGCATCCGGGTGACGACGCCGTCGAAGCGGGCGGTCTTGGGGAAGCGCGGATCCGGATTAGGCAGCTTCAGCTGATCCGCGTAGAGGAACAGCCGCATCTCGTCCCGCGTGTAGTCCTTCAGCGGCTTCTCCCGGTCGAACAGCCCGCAGTAGGCGAAGCGCTTCCAGCGGTAGACGCCGGGGCGGAACTGGCTGAATCGAACAGGTCCCTCGTCGATGTTCTTCTCCGGATCGATCAACTCCTCGACATCGATGTCGACGACAGTGCCGAGGCCTTCGCACGCGGGGCACATGCCCGTCGGATCGTTGAAGGAGTAGGCCGGCGAGTATCCGGCGGAGGGCACGCCGATCCGTGAGAACACGAGTCTGAGCAGGGGAGCGAGGTCGGAAGCCGTCGACACCGTCGACCGGGCGTTTCCGGTGAAGCGGCGCTGATCGATGATGACCGTGAACGTCAGACCGCTCATCGACTGCACCTCGGGCGCCGGCATGTGGGGAAGGCGGTTCCTCACGAACGACGGGTACGAGTCGTTCACCAGGCGTTGTGCCTCGGCGGCGATCGTGTCCAGCACGAGTGAGGACTTGCCGGACCCGGAAACCCCGGTGACCACGGTCAACGCCTTCTTCGGCAGGTCGACGCTCACCTGGGCGAGATTGTTGGCGGCCGCTCCGACGATACGGATGACGGACTCGCCTGCTGCAGCGTGATCGGCCATGGCCGCCATCGTAGGCGCGGCCCACGGGGACGGGGTGCTGCGCGCGACGCGCCGCACTCGGCGAGCCCCCGGCGGGGAGCCCTCGCGCCGCCGCCGTCCGCGCGCTCTGACAGCACGGCGCCCTTCACCGGCCACCACCATCGGGACGGCGGGGATGGCCTACGGCTCGGTGCGGGTCGTTCGTCCCCGCGCTCGACGAATGCGGATCGGGCCGTGGACCTCGGCGGGCGTGACAGGGCGACCGGCCTGAGTGACCTCGACCTCACCCGCCGAAGCCAGCCGCCACGCGGCCCGGCGAGTCGGCTCCATCAACGCGCGCCATCCCTCGCCCTCTCCCGCGTACGCCGCCCGGGCGGCGTCGGAGGGGCAGATCGAGGAGGTCGGCCCACGACGCTCCAGCAGGGTCAGAATAGTCCGCTCGACGAGCCGGTCGACCTTCTGCGGATCCTTCGCCACCACCCGAGTATCGCACTGGGCCGGTCGGGCCGGCCCGACCAGGCGCGGGTGGGAGCGGTGCTCGGAGAGTCCGGTGCGGGTGGCCGTGGCCGTGGCCGTCACCGCTCGCTCCTGGCGTCCAGGTCCGCGAGGCCCCGCTCCCATCGCTCGCGGCGCTCCCGGGCGGACTGCTCCCACCACGGCGTCCCCCGTTCCCCGAGGGCCGTCTTCGCCGCATGCACGCGGGACCGGGCCTCGCGCTCCGCCTCCGAGTCCCCCGCCGCCAGGGCGGCGCGCACCGCGCGGCGGGCCGCCATCAGGTGGCGTCGCAGACGAGCGGCCGTGGATTCGGGCAGGGACGGGTCCGTCGCCCGCCACCGGCGGCCGTCGATCACGACGAAGTGCCCGTCGGCCGTCTTCTCAGGTCCCTGCCGCTGGGTGCCCACAGGCATGATCCTCGGGGACCGGGGCCATCGGCGCGAGCCGAGGAGCTGATCGCCGAGCCGTCTGCCTCCGCCGGCCCGGCGGGGGAGGAGAAGGGACATCACGGCAGTCCTGACCAGGTGCGGGGCCGAGGATGTGCGAGCGGGAGAAGGCCACCTCGGCCGGGGCGTGCCTCGGACGCCGGCCCCCGGGCCGGGTCACCCTGCTTTCGCCTCCGCACCGGCCAGGAACGGACGCAGCAGCCGAGGATGCCGGCGGCACCCCTGCCGTCGGCCTTCCGGTTCACTTCTCGTTCACTTCTCGACGAAGACGATGTCCTCGATGCCGGGGCGCAGCTTGACCGTGCCGTCGTTGATGTCGATCACGCGGTGCAGGCCTCTGGTGGAGGTCGTCTGCTCGGAGAGGAAGAACTCGTCGTCCGCGCCGGCCAGGTAGGCGGGGAGCGAGTCGAGGGAGGGGCCGAACAGGCGCAGGTAGTCGGCCAGGCGCCGGAACAGCTTGGGCAGGATGACCAGACGGTCGGTGATCGAGCTCAGGTCATCGATCTGGGCGCCGCTGTGGGTGACGTCCGTGGCCCAGACGCTGCCGGGTGCCTTCGCGGCCTGTGCCTGCCGGGCGGTCGCCGCCATGTCGAGGCGCAGTTCCCGGGGCAGGTTCGAGTAGAACGTCGGGTAGACCAGGCCGCGGGAGAGCAGTTCGTGGTTGGCGCTCTGGCGCAGGAGCGGTACGTCGACCCTGATCATCGTCCCGCTCCTGGCGTCCGGTGTCGGAGTGCCCCGGCCGACCAGGGCGATGCAGCGGCCGTAGGTGTCGGCGCCGCTGGCGAGGACGAAGCCGGGGACGGTGTCCGGGGTGGCGGAGGTGACCTTCTCGTCCGCCCCCCGCGTGACGTCGGTGAAGCCCAGCCAGGTCAGCAGGGCGTCCCGGGCCGCGTGGGCGCCCAGATCGAGCGGCTGGTGCACGAAGTCGGGGCCGACTCCCTGGTAGTGGGTCTCCAGTGCGTCGATCCCGTCCAGCCGGAGGCCGGCGCCGCCGTGGGCGTTCCGCTTGACCTTGTGCTCACCGGGCAGCTCGGGCCAGAAGCCGGGGTCGTCGGGGAGGAAGTGGACGGTGTCGCCGTCCGGTTCGAAGTTCTTGATCTCGTAGCGGCCCTTGACGAGCATCATGGTCATGAGTACCTCCGGTGACTGGACTGCGACTCATTGTGATGCCCTTCGTGGACGGACGGTGGGACCGTGCCGTCGGCGCGTTTGGCGGGGCGCGCCGGGGCCGGCGCCCGGTGCGGAGCCGCGCGCGGCACGTCCCCCGTGACGGCACGGCCCCGGCGCGCGGGGGGAGCTCTCAGTTCGGCGGCGGGTCGATGACCTCGCGGACCGAGACGAGTTGGCTCAGGCCCGAGACGGTGAGCAGCGGGGTCAGGAGCGGGCTCGTGATCAGCCGGATCCGGTGGGCACGCGCGAAGAGGACGGTGAGGCCGGCGCTGTCGAGGTACTCGACGGCGCTGACGTCGACGGTCAGGGGCGTGTCGGACTCGGGGATCCGGTCGATGGCCGCGGCGAGTTCGTGGGCGTTGGCCAGGTCGATCTCGCCGGCCGCCCGCAGCACGGGCGAGCCGCCCGGGCCGTGGCCGGGGGTGAGGACGAGCGCGGTGGTCATCAGGCGATCCTTAGCTGCATGTCGACGGTGGTGCCGCCGCTGCCGGGGGTGATGGTGACCTGCTGCATGAGGGCGTTCATCAGGGCGACGCCGCGACCGCGGTCGGTGTCGGCCCGGTGTCCGGGGATCTTCCAGTGGCCGGTGTCCGCGACGGTCAGGCGCAGCTCGGCGGCCGTGGCGACGGCGGACAGGCGGATCCGGGCGCCCGGCGCGTCACGGTGACCGTGTTCGATGGCGTTGGCGCACGCTTCGCCGGCCGCGACCAGGACGCCCTGCACGGTGGGCGCGGGCAGCCCGCACCGGTTCAACCAGCCGCGGAGGCTGTTCCGGACGGGGGCGAGCTGCCCGGACTCCGCGGGGAAGGTCACCTCCAGCGGGGCGGGGTGGCGGTGGAGCAGGATGGCCACGTCGTCGTCGTACCCGTCGTCGGGGGCGAGCGCGGCCATGAGGCGGGCGGCGAGGTCGTCGACCGGCAGCGCGCGCCCTTCCCGCAGGATGGTTCCGGCCCGGTCGACGCCTTCGCTCAGGGGGCGGCGGCGGCGCTCCACCAGACCGTCGGTGTAGAGCAGCAGGGTGGAGCGCGGCGGCATGGTGCACCGGACCTCGGGCCGGTCCGCACCGGTCCGGACGGCGAGGGGCAGCGCGTTGCCGTCCTGGAGGAGGACGGTGGTCCCGTCGGGGTGGGTGAGGACGCCGGGAGGGTGGCCGGCACTGGAGTAGACGAGGTGGCCGTCGGCGGGGTCGAGCACTCCGCAGAAGACGGTGGTGCACATCGCCCCGGGGATGTCGGCCGCGAAGCGGTCCAGGGCCGCGAGAGTGCGGGCGGGTGAGGGGTCCTGGAGGAGCAGGGCGCGGCAGGCGCTCCGGAGTTGGCCCATGACGGTGGCCGCGGTGAGCCCGCGCCCGACGCAGTCCCCGACCACGATGCCGGTGCGGCCGTCGGGGAGGGCCACGATGTCGTACCAGTCGCCGCCGACCTCCAGGGGGCGGGTGGCGGGCTCGTAGCGTACGGCGAAGCCGCCGGGCAGGTGGGAGGGGCCGAGGATGGCGCGTTGCAGGGTTATCGCGGTCTCGCGCTGCTGGTCGATCCGGTGCACCCGGGCCAGTCCCTGGGCCAGGCGGCCGGCCAGTTGGGAGAGAAGGAGCCGGTCCTGCTCGGTGAAGGGTCGCTGCCCTTCGCGGTCGATCCACAGGAGGAGCGTGCCGCGCGGGTGTTCGAGGACGATGCCGGAGCCGTCGGCCCGGTCGGTGACCGGGGTGAGGGCGGGGCGCGTGCCCAGGGCGGTGAGGGTCTCGCGCCGCTCGGCCGGCAGGTCGTCCCAGCGCTGTTCCGGGTCGGTGGCGGTCAGCACCGGGGCCCCGTCGGGCGGGAACAGCACGGCGAGGACGGTGTCGGCCCGCCAGACCCGTCGCAGCTCGGCCATGGCCGCGGCCATGGCGTCGGGCAGGGTGGCGGCTTCCGCGAGGCGCGTGCCGAGCGAGGCCAGGGCCGTCGCCCGTTGGGCCGC
This sequence comes from Kitasatospora sp. NPDC001603, assembly GCF_040298365.1. Classification (NCBI taxonomy): domain Bacteria; kingdom Bacillati; phylum Actinomycetota; class Actinomycetes; order Kitasatosporales; family Streptomycetaceae; genus Kitasatospora; species Kitasatospora sp. NPDC001603. The sequence continues at coordinate 56,035 of NZ_JBEPAA010000038.1, read as the reverse complement.
GTGGTGCTCCGAGGTGACGTCACGGACGGTGCCGACGATGACGCGGCGCCCGCTCTCCGGCTCCTGGACGCGGTTGAAGGCGGCTGCCACCCACACCTGACGGCCGTCGCGGTGGGTGGCCGGGATGGTGCAGGTGCCGTGCTCCCGGCCGGTCAGTTCGGCGAGGGCGTCGGCCACCAGCCGGTGGGCGTCGGGGTCGGCGTCGCGCTCGGGCCACCACGGCTGGGGGTACCGGTAGGGCAGGCCTTCGGGCCCGTGGCCGAGGATGGCGGTGAACGCGGCGTTGACCTCGATGACGTCGCCGTGCTCGTCGCAGACGAAGAACCCCTCCTGGAGGGAGTCGACCAGGGCTGTGCGCCAGCGCGCGTGGCGGTTGCGCAGCCGTGTCATGTCGATGGTGGCGCGGACCCGGGCGAGCAGTTCCGCCGCGGCGAAGGGTTTGACCAGGTAGTCGTCGGCGCCGGCGTCGAGGCCCTCGATGGAGGCCTCCTGTCCGGCGCGGGCCGAGAGCAGGATGACGGGGACGGCGGCGGTCCGCGGGTCGGCGCGCAGCGCGGCCACGAGCCGCACACCGTCGAGGCCGGGCATCATGACGTCGCTGACGACGAGGTCGGGGGTCTCGGCACGGACCGCCTCCAGCGCCGCCAGGCCGTCGGCGACGGCCCGGACCAGGTAGCCGGGGCCGGTGAGGAGCCGGCTGAGGTACTCGCGCATGTCGGCGTTGTCGTCGGCGATCAGCACCCGGGCGCGGGGCTGGGCCGACCGCCCGCCGAGGGGTGCGGCGCTGTCCGGCACTTCGGTGGACCGGGAGGGGGCGGCCCGTTCGCTCCCGGGGAGCCAGCGCAGCGCCTCCTCCAGGTAGGGGTCGGCCGCGGCCGACGCGCGGGCGGGCGCCACGGGCGCGGGGGCCAGCGCGTCCTGGGGGAGGTGGGCGTGGCCGAACGGCAGGCGGACGGTGAAGGCCGTGCCCTCGCCCTCGCGACTGCGGGCGGTGATGGTGCCACCGTGGGCCTGGACGAGTTCCTGGACGAGGGCGAGTCCGATGCCGCTGCCCTCGTGGGAGCGCGCGCGGGTGTTCTCGATCCGGTGGAACCGTTGGAAGAGGCGCGGCAGCTCGGCGGCGGGCACCCCGACGCCGGTGTCGGTGATCGTGACGACCGCGTGGTCGTCCTCCCGGTGCACGGCGACGCCGATCGAGCCCTCGAAGGTGAACTTGAGGGCGTTGCTGAGCAGGTTGAGGACGACCTTCTCCCACATGTCCCGGTCGATGTGGACGGGCTCCGCCAGCGGTGGGCAGTCCATCGTGAAGGCCAGGCCGGCCTTGTCGACGGCGGAGCGGAAGACGCTGGCCAGCTCCGCGGTGGTCGCGGCCAGCTCGACCGGTTCGTAGCTGGCCCGCAGGTGGCCGGCCTCGATCCGGGAGAAGTCGAGCAGGGTGTTGACGAGCCTGCCCAGCCGCAGCCCGTTGCGGTGGATGACGTCCAGTTCCTCCCTCGTGCGCGGATCGGCGTCGGCCAGCCTGGTCCGAAGCTCTTCGAGCGGGCCCATGATCAAGGTCAGGGGAGTGCGGAACTCGTGGCTGACGTTGGAGAAGAAGGCGGTCTTGGCCCGGTCGAGTGCGGCGAGTTCGTCGGCGCGCTGCTGCTGGGCCTGGTACTCGCGGGCGCCGGCGACCCCTGCCGCGACGTGGCCGGCGGCCAGCTCGACGAATCCCCGGTAGCCCTCGTCCACTGCCCGGTAGCGGTTGAGCGCCGCCACCAGGAAGCCGTAGGGCGCGTCGCCCCGGCGCAGCAGCGGGACGACCAGGGCATGGGTGGGCGGAGCCGGCCGGCCGAAGGTGGGAAGGTCCGCGAACGCGGGACCGTCGAGGGCGACGACCACCGGTTCGGCCTGCGCCGCCAGCGGGGACGGCCACACCCCGGGTGTGCCGCCCGGGGGCAGGAGGGCCGGGGCGGCGGGGTGCCCGGCGGGCAGGCCGGTCGCGGCGGCCAGACGGGCGGATCCGTCGGGCCGCGCCAGGTAGGTCAGGACGAACGGCAGGTCATGAGGGTTGGCGGCGAGCTGACGGGTGCTGAAGGCCAGTGTCTCCTCCTCGGTGCGCACCACGCTGAGGTCCGACCCGAGGTCCCGCAGGGTCGCCATCCGCCGCTCGCCGATGACCCGGTCGGTCTCCTCGCTGACCACGCACAACAGGCCGCTCACGAGGCCGTCGTCGTCACGCAGGGGACTGTAGGAGAAGGTGTGGTAGCTCTCCTCGGGATATCCGGAACGCTCCACGAACAGCAGCAGCGCCTCGTCCCAGGTCGCCCGGCCCGTGGTCAGCACGGTCCCGATCCGCGGGCCGATGTCGTCCCAGATCTCCGCCCACACCTCGCTCGCCGGCCGGCCCAGTGCCCAGGGGTACTTCCGGCCGAGGGTGTCGCGCCGGTAGGCGGCGTTGCAGAAGAACGTCAGGTCCTCGCCCCAGGCCATCCACATCGGGAACCGGGAGGAGAGCAGGATGCTCACGGCCGTGCGCAGGCTCTGCGGCCAGCCGGTCGGCGCGCCCAGCGGCGTCGCCGTCCAGTCCACCGCCGCGAGATCGCGCCCGACCTCGCGGTCGCCTTCGAAGATGTCGACACCGGCACCCGCCGTCGCCCCGTACTCGACTCCTTCGGGCTGGCCCATCCGACGCGTCCTCTCCTTCCGTACGGTTCGCACCGGCGACCATCCGCACCTCTCGCCACCGGCTCCGACCGTCGCCCCGTCCGTGTCGAGGCACCTGGCCCCATCGTAGAAGCCACGACGCCCCCGTCTGCCCCGGACGGGCGTTTCGAATCGTCCGATGACAGCGCCGCGGGCGCCGCCCCCGCCGCGCGGGAGGGAGCCGGACCCGTGCGCGAAGACGCAGGTTTGGCCCGCCGCGTCCGTGGCATACGGGTGCCGGAGAGCCCGTGAGGTCGGGCATGATCGATGGAGAGTGCCCAAGTGGCGGATAATGCAATGTCGGTGCGTTTGGTGGAGCTCTTGACGGAGCAGCGGAAGGCGCTGGGTTCGGCCTGGGTGGACGCGGTGTCGCGGACGCTTCGGGGGCGGATCAGTGAGGCCGAACTCGACCGCGAGTTGCAGGAGCTGTTCACGGCCCTGGTGGAGGGCCTGCGCCAGGGGGGTTTCGACTGGCAGGGCGAGGACTTCGCGGAGGTGCGCGCGCTGCTCACCGAGCTGTCGCGCAACCGGGCCCGTCAGGGTTTCACCACCACCGAGACCGCGACCAGCGTCCTCGCGTTCAAGGCGATCCTGGCGCCGACGACGGACAGTTCGGCGCAGGACATCACTGTCTACCTGCAACTGTCACAGTTGATGGACGCGTTGGCGTTGTTCACGATGGAGGTGTACGCGCGGACCCGTGAGGAGCTCATCAGCGCGCAGTCGGAGCAGCTCCTGGAGCTCTCCACCCCTGTGGTGAAGCTGTGGGACGGTGTGGTGGCGGTGCCGCTGGTCGGCACGCTCGACTCGATCCGCACCCAGGTGGTGATGGAGAAGCTGCTCCAGACGCTCGTGGACACGGGTTCGGAGCAGGCGATCATCGACATCACCGGGGTGCCGGCGGTGGACACCGAGGTCGCCCAGCACTTGCTCAAGACGGTGGTGGCCGCGCGGCTGATGGGCGCCGAGTGCACCATCTCGGGCATCCGCCCGCAGATCGCGCAGACGATCGTGGCTCTGGGCATCCAGTTCGGGGACATCGTCACGAAGGCGACGCTCGCCGACGCGCTCAAACACGCGCTGCGCCGTGGTGGTGTCGACCCGATGACGGCTGGTGGCCGGCCGTGACCGAACGCGTACCTGTCCTGAAGATCGGCGAGGTCCTGCTGGTGTCCATCCAGGTCGACCTGGAGGACCAGACCGTCCTGGACCTCCAGGACGACTTGGCCGCACGGATCGTGGCGACCGGTGCGAGCGGGGTGGTGATCGACATCACCGCGGTGGAGATCGTCGACTCGTTCGTGGGCCGGATGCTCGCCACCACCGCCGCGATCTCCCGCATGCTGGACGCCGAGACCGTGGTGGTGGGCATGCGGCCCGCCGTCGCCATCACCCTGGTCGAACTCGGGCTCTCGCTCGGGGGCGTGCGCACCGCGCTCAGCCTGGAGAAGGGCCTGGCGATGCTGGGCCGGTCGGCCGACGGCCGCCGTTCGGTCCGGCCGTGACCGGCCTCGCGCCCACGCCCGAGGGTGAGCAGGAGAGCATCCCGGTCCGGTCCAACGACGACGTGGTGCGGGCCCGGCAGTTGGTCCGCTCGCTCGCCCAGCGCTGCAAGCTCTCCCTGGTCGACCAGACGAAGCTGGTGACGGCCGCGAGCGAGCTGGCCCGCAACACGCTGGTCTACGGCGGGGGCGGGGTGATGCGGACCGGGCTGGTCCGCCGGGACACCCGTCTCGGCGTGACGGCGGTCTTCGAGGACAACGGGCCGGGCATCGCCGACGTGGACCTCGCGCTGACCGACGGCTGGACCTCGGGCAGCGGGCTGGGTCTGGGTCTGAGCGGCGCACGGCGTCTGGTCGACGACTTCGTCCTCGACACCGAGGTCGGCCGCGGCACGCTGGTGTCGGTGATCAAGTGGGCCCGGTGAGTGCGGTGTTGCTGGGGACCGAGGATGTCGCCTGGTTCCGGGACGAGCGTTCCATGCCGGCGGCGGCGCGTGGTGCCGCCGCCGCGCTGGCGCGCCGGATCGGCCTCGGTGACCAGCGGGCGGCCGAGGTCGCGCTCGCGGTGAGCGAGGCGGCGACCAACCTGTGCCGCCACGCCGTGGACGGTGCCCTGCTGCTGAGGGTGATCCGCACCGCGACGGACGCCGGCCTGGAGTTCGTGACCATCGACGCCGGCCCCGGGATGGCGGACGTCCCGCGCGCGCTGACCGACGGGGTGTCGTCCGCGAGCACCCTGGGCATCGGGCTGGGTGCGATCTCCCGGCTGGCCGACACCTTCGACGTGCACTCGCTGCCCGGGCGCGGCACCGTGCTGGCGGCCAGGTTCTGGACGAGGGAGGCCGCGGCGTCGGCCCGGATGGCCGGCGAACCGGTGGTGGCCGGGCTGACCAGGCCGATCAGTGGCGAGGAGACCTGCGGGGACGCGTGGGCGGCCCGGTCCCTGGCGGCGCCGGGGGACGGCCCAGGGACCGGCCCGGCCCCGCGTGGCGGCACGGCCTCCCGCGCCCCCCTGAGCTGGGCGGCCATGGCCGGTGTCGACGCCCCCGCGGCGCCGCGAACGGCGCCGGTGCGCGAGGAGAGGAGCGCCGCCCCGGATTCCGACGCCCTGCTCCTGATGTTCTGCGACGGCCTCGGACACGGTCCGCTGGCGGCCCGGGCCGCCCGGTCGGCGGTCGACGCCTTCCACGCCTCGCGGGCCACCCGGCCGGACGCCGTCCTCACGGACATCCACCGTGCGTTGAACGCCGGCCGCGGCGGCGCGGTCGCGGTGGTGCTGATCGGGCCGTCGGCCGGACGGATGCTGTTCTGCGGCGTCGGGAACGTCAGCACCTTCGTCCTCGATCCGGCGACCGGCGGCCGGCGTTCGCTGCCCTCCGCGCCCGGTATCGTCGGCCACCACCTGCCGTCCCTGCGCACGATCGAGCAGGACCTGCCGGCCGGCAGCGCGGTGATCATGCATTCGGACGGACTGACCGAACGGTGGCGGCCGGCGGATCTGCCGGGGTTGCTCGGACACATCCCGCTCGTGGCCGCGGGCCAGCTGCTGCGCGAGGCGGCCGTGCGTCGGGACGACGCGGGGGTGCTCGTGGCGAAGGGAGCGTGGTGAGCTTGCCGGGCGGTACGGGCACCGTCCATCTGATGACCATCTCGGTCGCCACCGAGCAGGACACCTTCGCCCTGCGGCGCTGCGGCCGGTCGGTCGCCGGGGTGCTCGGCGTCGAGAACCAGGACCAGGTCAGGCTGGCCACCGCGCTCAGCGAACTGGGGCGCGACCTGCTCACCGCGACCGCGCTGACGGTGGAGTTCGCCGTCACAGGCGGGGTCCCCGCGGTGCTCCAGGTCACCATGCGCTGGCAGGGCGGCCCCGGACCGAGCCCGGACGCGCTCGGCGCCGTCGCCCGCCTGGTACAGGTCCGCCGGGGGGAGGGGCCCGCGGCCGAGTACCTGGTCGTCGAACAAACACTCCTCACGTCCGGCGAATCACTGGCCGGCCTGATGGAAGGGGCACGCGAGGTGCTCAGCGCACACGGCGGGTCCTCCGCGTCGGAAGACGCCCGGGCCCAGACCAGGGACCTCATCGCGGCCCTGGGGGAGTCCCGCGCTCAACGCGAGGAACTGCAGCGGCTCAACGAGGAGTTGGGGGAGACCAACCGTGGCGTGATGGCGCTCTACTCCGAGCTGTCGCAGGAGCTGGAGGAGACCAACCGCGGAGTGGTGGCCCTCTACGCGGAACTCGACGAGAAGTCACGCCAGCTCCGGGAGGCGAGCGAGGCGAAGACCAGGTTCTGGGCCAACGTCAGCCACGAACTGCGCACCCCCGTCAACTCCGTGGTCGGGCTGGCCGGACTGCTGCTGGCGAGCGGCGCCGACCGCCTCGACGAGGACCAGCGCCAACAGATCGGGCTCATCGCGGCATCCGGGAGCACCCTGCTGACGCTGGTGGACGAACTGCTGGACGTCGCGAAGGCGGAGTCGGGGCGGCTGGAGCCCGTCTGGGCCCGGGTGGATCTGCGGGCCCTGCTCGCCGAACTGCGGGGCACCCTGGGCGTGCGCGCCGGTGAGGGTGTGACGCTCAGCATCGCCGACCCGACGACGGTACCGGGGTTCGTCAGCGACGAGGTGATGCTCACCCGGATCCTTCGCAACCTGCTGTCCAACGCGCTGAAGTTCACCGAACGGGGCACCGTCACACTGGACGTGGCGCTGCGGGAGGGCCCGGACGGCGAGGAACTGGTCCTCACCGTCGCGGACACCGGCGTCGGTATCCCGCAGGAACAACAGGAACGCGTCTTCGAGGAGTTCTACCAGGTGCGCGGCGCGCACCAGCGGGGCCGTTCCGGCACCGGCCTCGGCCTGCCCTACGCCCGCCGCCTGACCGGACTCCTCGGCGGCACCCTCACGCTCACCAGCAGCCCGGGCGAGGGAACACGTGTCGTGGTCCGGCTGCCGGTCCCGGGACCGCCCGTCGAGGAGCCGCCGCAGCGCGTGGCGGTGCTGGTCAGCGTCGACGACGACGAGGCGTACCGGGCGAGTGTGCGCCCGTTGCTCGGTGAGCTGGCGGAGCGGATCGTCGAGGTCTGCGAGGGGGGCCGGGCGGTGGAGACGATCCGGCGTGAGCGCCCGGACGCCGTCCTGCTCGATCTGCACATGCCGGACCTGGACGGGTACCAGGTCCTGGCCCAGCTGGCGGCGGACGCGGAGCTGCGCGCCGTGCCCGTCGTCGTGATCACTTCCGCGAGCACGGCCGGTCTGGAGCACGACCGGCTGGTCCACGCCCGCGCCGTCCTGGAGAAGGCCACTTTGAGGTCCCACCAGCTGGCCGCCGCCTTCGCGGCGCCCGCCCGAGGCAACCACCCCGGTGGGCCGGCCGCCGATGGACGGAGTGTCCGGTGAGCGCCGGGCCCGCCGCCGACGGCGCGGCCGCCACCATCCTGGTCCTGGACGACAACGACATCAACCGCTACCTCGTCCGGAGCTGGCTGGTGCGCGGCGGCCACACGGTGGTGGAGGCCGCGGACGGCACCGAGGGCCTCGCCCTGCTCGCCGCGGCCGGTGACCAGGACCTGCCCGAACTCGCCGTGGTCGACGTCCGGTTGCCGGACATGAGCGGGTTCGAGGTCTGCGAACGGATCAAGGCGGACCCCCGGACCGCGTCCGTCCCGGTCATCCACATCTCGGCCACCGCCATCGAGGTCGACGACCGCGCCCAGGGCCTGCACCGCGGCGCGGACGCCTACCTCACCGAGCCGATAGCGCCGTCCGAGCTGCTGGCGACCGTCACGGCGGCGCTGCGCTACGCCCGCGCCCGCCGTCGCGCCGAGCGGCTGGCCGCCCGGGTGGCGATCCTCAACCGCACCACGCTCGCCGTCCACGGGGTGAGCGGTGCCGAGGCCTTCACGTCGAGAGCGGCCGCCGGCACGGCCACCCTGATGTCCTCCCCGGCCGTCGCTCTCGCCCTCAGCCCGGACGAGCAGGCCCTGCACGTGGCGGTCGTCGACCGGCCCGCCCCGGACGGCGCCACCACCGCCCCCCGACTGAGCACGGCGGACGCGGGCCTCCTGGACCGGCTCACGGACCACGCACTCGGCGACGCGACCGGCGCCGAGACCGCCGTCCTGTCCCGCGCCGACTGGCACGCCCTGGCCGCCCGCCTGGACGCCGGACTCACCGAACTCCTCCCCGGGGAGGTCGCGGTACTCCTGACCCGGACCAAGCACGGCCGGCCGCCGGTCGCACTCGTGGTGGACGCGCCCGCACTGACCGGCCCCGACGACCGCGGGCTCTTCTCCCAGCTCGGCCAGGCCTGCGCACTGGCGCTGGAGGCCATGCGGGCCCGGAGCGAGGAGCACGCGCTCGTCCTCACCCTGCAGCGCACCTTCCTGCCCGACCGGCTGCCCGAGGTCGCCGGGGTGGATCTCGCCGTCCGCTACAAGCCGGCCGCCGACCACACGGAGATCGGCGGCGACTTCTACGAGGCGATCGAGACCCCGGCCGGCCTGCTGCTGGCGATCGGCGACGTCGCCGGGCACTCACTCAAGGCCGCCATGGTCATGGGCGAACTCCGCCACGCGCTGCGGGCCTACGCGATCGAGGGGCACGACCCGCGGACCCTGCTGGAGCGGCTGGACGCGCTGCTCGTCCGCCTGCGGCCGACGATGACCGCCACCGTCTGCCTGGTGCTGGTGGAACCCGGCGGACGGCGCGTCCACATCGCCAACGCCGGCCACCTGCCGCCGCTCCTGCGCCTTCCCGACGGCTCCACCCGCTACCTCACCGAGCACGGGATCCTGCTGGGCCTGAACCTGCCGCACCCGCCGGCCGTCACCCACGCCGTCCCGGCCGGTTCCACGTTGCTGCTGCTCACCGACGGTCTCGTGGAGGTTCCCGGCGAGGACCTCGACGAGAGTCTCGCCGCTCTCGGGAGCGCGGTGTCCGCCGCCCGGCAGGGACTCGACGAGCTGTGCGACCGGCTGTTGGACGACTTCGGCAAGGCGAAGACGGACGACATCGCCCTCCTCGCAGCGAGAATCCACTGACCGTCCCGCACGAGACGACCCGAGCCGGTGCGCACCGCACGGGCCTCCCCGCCTCCCGTCCCAGTCCCTCCAGGAGTTCCGGTGCCCGACTTCGCGTTGGCCATGGCCGTCCACACCCATCCCTCGGGGGCGACGGTCCTCACCGTCACCGGCGAGCTCGACTACCACACGGCCCCGCGGCTCAGCCGGATGGTGGAAGGGCTGCCGCTGACCGCCGTCGTCCCACTCGTCCTGGACGTCGGGGGCCTGTCGTTCTGCGACTCGATCGGGGTCTCGGCGCTGATCTCCGGCTACCAGCGGGCCACCGCGGCCTCGGCGCCGTTCGCCGTCGCGGGCGCGGGCCGGGATCTGGCACAGATCCTCCAGATCACCGGCATCGACCGGATCTTCGGCCTCTACGAGAGCGTGGACCAGGCCGTCGCGGCCCTCGGCTGACCGGCGCGGCCGCGGGGCCGGCGGCTGATGCGACAGGACAGGGAGCAGACCCGCCGGCACCCGGCACGTCCGACCGGCTACCCGGTGGCCGGGCCCACCGAACGCCGACCGGGACGACCAAGGCCTGACCCGCCCTCGATCGTCACCGCGCCTGCTTCCGGGACCGGCCGCGTCGTCGTAACGGCCGCTGCACCCGGCCTTGCCGCGACTGCTGCACCTGACCCGGCCGCAGCACCCTGCGCCCCGCCGAGCGGCGATGACCGCTGGGGCGGGGCGGCCGCCATTTCCCCGTCAGAGGAGCCGTTGGTTCGAGAGCGGGCGGGGGCGGTCAGTGCCACGCTACTTGTTTGTGACGACTGGTCAGGTCACCGCTGGCCGGTGTGGTAGCTGTCGGGTATGCAATGGATGGAGTCGGTTGTCTTCGCGTTCTTTCCGCCGTTCGTGGCTGGGGCGCTCCACAGCCCGGTGATGGCGGTACTGGATCTCCCGGACGTGTGGAAGGGGTGGTGGGTTCCCCCGTGGATCGCGGGACGCGTCCCGGCCCGGGTCGTCCCGGGGCCGGCCGAGATCGCCGGGTACGGCCCGGTGCATTCCCCGCCCGCGATGCTGAAGGAGCACTGCCGCAGGGGAGTTCGACGGTCCTGGGGCGTGGAGACGTGGGCCGCGATCTTCGCCGTCCTCCCCGCGGCGGCGGCTGGAGCGCTTGCCCTGAGCGGCCTCATCCTCACCGTCCACCCGAGTGCTTCGGACAATCCGCAGTACACCCGGCAGCACACGCTGGAATTCTTCTCGCTCTCCGCCGGTCTGGGGAGCGCTGCCGCGCTGACCGCCCTCATCGGTCCTGCGGTGATGTGGGGCAGTGACAAGCTGGGCACGAGGCGCGAACACGCGCAGGCCGTGGCAGCCGCCGTCAACGCCGCCGGCTCCGCGCCCGCGGAACCACCCCCACCGGTGGAGAGTCCCTCAGCGGCGGGCGTGCCCACCCCCAGGGCGTAGCGGGAGATCGTGGCACCTCCGGCACGGTCGCCACGCTCCCGGCGAACCGGGGGTTGCCGACGTCGCCACCAGGTCGGCCGGGTCGAGCGGGGCCTGGACAGCGGCGACGGCCGGTCGCGGTGTACGCCCGCCACTCGGCCCCGGCCGACGGCGTGAACCCGGCTGTGGTCGAGGCCATGAACGAGGTCGGCATCGACATCCGCGCCGGGATCCCGAAGGTCCTCACCGTCGAGGCCGTCCAGGCCTCGGACGTGGTGCTCACCGTGGGCTGCGGCGACGCCTGTCCCTACCTCCCCGGCAAGCGGTCCCTGGACTGGAAGCTGGAGGACCCGGCCGGGGCGTGGACGCCGTCCGTCCGATCCGCGACCGGATCGAGCGGCGCGTCCGCGGCCTGCTCGCGGGGCTCGGTATTCGAGTACGCACGCCCATCCCGGCTACCGAGCGGCGGCCGGCATCTCGGGCGCGGGCGGTGCCCCGGTCTCTCCCCGGCGGCCCGCAGGTCCGCCACCGGGCCTCGGTGCGAAGGCGGTGGCCGGGGTGGCCGTGGTCGGCGTCGGCTGGTCGTGCGGCTGGAGGAGAGTCTGGCCGCGCCGGCCCTCGTGCCTGACGAGGGCCGGCGCGGCCGACCGGGTATCGCGGTCCGACCGGCCGTCCCCCGCACGCCGGTGGGGGACTCGGGGATGGAGCGGGACCGGTCAGGGGTGCTGCGGTTCGGCCCGCCGGGCGAACCGGTCCACCAGCCGTACCGCGAGGAACGTGACCGCGTACCCGGCTGCGAACAGGACCACGGGGCGCACGACGAAGGGAAGGGGGTCCGGGTAGACGTCCACGAGTGCGGGGCAGAGCAGCGGGGGGCCGGCCAGGACCGCCGTGGCCAGGGCCGCGGGCCCCACCGCGCGGGTGGTGCAGGCGATGGCGACGCCGACGACCAGCGGGGCGGTGAAGTCGAAGCCGGTGTGCGGGACCCGCGCTCCGAAGTAGCTCTCGGCCAGGATCAGGGTGGTGTCCGCGGCGGTGATCGAGATGGCCAGTGCCCACGGCATGAGCGTACGCGGGCGTGACGTGCGGTCCGGCGGGGCGACCAGCAGGACGAGGGCGTTGAACGTGAGCAGGACGGTCGCGGAGTCGCTCAGCTCGGGCTCGTAGAGGGCCGCGAGCGGTGGAGTGGTCAGGACGGTGGCCAGGGCCAGGACCCTCGCCGTCGTCCAGCGTCCGGCCAGCACCGCGGCCGCCATCAGCGCCGCCGGGACGGACGCCATCGCCGTGACGGCGACCGTCCGGGCGCCGGAGGGCCCGAACCACTCGAATCCGTGGTCGGTGACCAGCCGGACGACGTACCAGAGGGCCCAGGCCGCGTAGGTGCCGGCCAGGACGGCGGCGAGCGGGGCCGCGGTGGCCAGCGCCCGGCCCATCGGCCGGTGGGAGGTCAGGCCGAGGCGGACCCGGGCGCCGTGTCCGGCCACGTCGGCGACCTCCCGCAGTCCGGCCAGCGGGCCCGCGGCGCGCACGTGGCGCTCGGCGTGGTCGGCGAGTTCGGCCAGCTCGGGGGCGCCGTAGGAGGCGGGGTAGAGGGCGAGGGCGCGCCGCAGGAGTCGGGCGTTGGGGGTGGTTCGGTCCGGGGTCATGCCATGCCTCCGGCGAGTCGGGTGCGGGTGGTCGCCAGGCGCCGGTCGGCTTCGCGCAGGGCGGCCCGCAGCCGCTCGCTCTCGTCGGTGAGGGCCTGGACGCCGGCCGGGGTGAGGGCGAAGATCCGGCGGGAGCGTCCGTCGACGGTCTCCTCCCGTTCGACCCGGACCAGGCCTTCGGCCAGCAGCCGGTCGAGGGTGCCGTACAGGGTGCCGGCGCCGAGCCGTACCCGGCCGTCGGAGATCGCGGTGACTTCCTCGCCGAGGGCGTAGCCGTGCCGGGGCCGGTCGGCGAGGGCGGTCAGCAGGAGGAAGGTTGGCTCCTGCATGGAGCGTTTCTTCGTCATGCCGAGCACCATAGTACGGTCACCGTAGGGTATGGCAAGAGTCACCTGATCGGCCGTCAACATCGTTGCCGAAGAGGCCCGGTGTTCTCGTGCCGGTGGCGCCGGGCCAAAGTCACGGTCGACGGGCGCGCGCCGTGAGGAGGAGGCCGCCCGGGCGCGGCCCGGCCCTGCCGGGCGAAGCGCGGCGAACCAGGTCGACCTCTGGTCGTCTTCGCGGGAGCACCCTGTGCCGGCGCGGGGAGCGGCAGGGCGTACGGGCGGGTGTCCGGTCCCGAGGGTCCTGGGTGGCTGGGCCCGGTGACGGTGCACGGCCTGTGTGGGGCAGACCGTGCACCGCCACCGCCGGTTGCCCCGAGAGTCCCGGGGCACGCCCGGCCGGCCGTAGTTGTGGTTGCTGTTCATGCCTCAGGGCAGCAGCCCGCCCGGGGCCGCGAACACAGGGGTGTGCGCCTGGTCCGAGAACTCCTCCTCACCCTCGACCTGCTCCCGGAACTCGGTGTCGGTGTCGAAGCGCCACCCCGCCGGGCCGCCCGGAGAGCCGGCTACGTGGCAGCGCTTCGTCGGTGGCCGCACGCCCCACTCGCCGTTCGGGTTCATCGCACCGTACGAGTCGACGAACGCCCGGTGATCCGACGGCAGCTGGACCTGACCCGAGCTCGTCCGGGGCCAGCTGCCACGGCACCCGCGCCGGGGTGTGCGCCGACTCGCCCGTAATCGCCCGCAAGCGGTCCCACGCCCCGGTCCTCGCCCGACTCCTCTCCGGGCGTCAGCCCGTCAGAGGCCTTTGACCCCCGATCAGTCCTTGCGGCTCGTCGGGGTGTTCCGGTTCCGGGGTCACTGGGGGGAGACCTTGTGGACGGTGGTGTCGTCGGGTTCGAGCCGCTGCCCGTCCGCCGACAGGACTTCCAGGGGGCGAAGGGGCCGGCCCTGTGAGCGGTCGACGAGTTGCGAGTGGGGTTCGCCGGGGGCGAAGAAGTTCTGCTCGCCCCACTGCCGCAGCGCCACGATAACGGGGAAGAGGGATCTGCCCTTCGAGGTCAGTACGTACTCGCGGTAGGCGCTGCCGTCCGAGGCGGGCACGGATTCGAGGACGCCGCCGGCTACCAGGGCGCGCAGACGGGTGGTGAGGATGTTCTTCGCCACGCCGAGGCTGCGCTGGAACTCCCCGAAGCGACGGCTCCCGTCGAAGGCGTCCCGCACGATCAGCAGAGACCACCAGTCGCCGATGGCGTCCACCGATCGCGCGACGGGACAGTCGCTGTCGTCGAAACGTGTCCGTGCCACCATGCCGTCCTCCACTCAAGCTGGTTGCAAGATGGTACCAAAGAAGTTACGGTCCCCATTGGTGGCAACATAAAACCAATCGCTGGAGGGACGCCGAAATGCCCGGTGACTGCGAGGTCGTGACACCAGAAGCCACAGAGGCCGTGAAGACCGGACCGGCTGCCGCAGCCCGGAGCGGAGGAGGACCCGCGCTCGCACTCTCCCGTCGCGTCGTCCTCCTGTTCGCCGTCGCCTGTGGAGCCGCGGTGGCCAACGTCTACTTCGCCCAGCCGCTCCTGGTGACCGTGGGCCACGACCTCGCGATGAGCCCGGCGCTCGTCGGCGGCGTCGTCACCCTCACGCATGTCGGGTACGGCCTTGGACTCTTCTTCCTCGTGCCGCTGGGCGACGTGATCGACCGCAGACGGCTCGTCGTAGCCCAGCAGCTCCTCCTGGTGGCGGCTCTGGTGGCGGTCGCCACCGCCCACACTTCGGCGCTCCTGCTCGCGGGCATGGCCGTCATGGGGCTCCTCGCGGTCGTCACGCAGACCTTGGTGGCCTTCGCGGCGTCGCTGGCTCCCCCTTCCCAGCGCGGACGCGTCGTCGGTCTGGTGACCAGCGGCGTGGTCCTCGGGATCCTGCTCTCCCGCTCCGTATCCGGTGTCCTGGCCGACCTCGCGGGCTGGCGCTCCGTCTACCTCGCCTCCGCGGCGCTTACCGCTCTGCTCGCCCTGGTTCTGCACCGGACGCTGCCGCGCCATCGAGCCCTCCCGCCGGCCCCGCTGCGGTACGGACAGCTCCTGCGGTCCACGGTCACCCTGTTCGCGCGGGAACGGACCCTGCAGGTGCGGGCCCTGCTCGGGCTCCTGATCTTCGCGGCCTTCAGTACCCTTTGGAGCAGCATCGCACTGCCGCTCAGCGAGCCCCCGCTCGCCCTTTCCCACACCGCGCTCGGAGTGTTCGGGCTGGTCGGAGCCGCAGGCGCACTGGCCGCGGCAGCGGCGGGCCGGCTGAACGACCGCGGGCTCTCCCGGCAGACCACCGGCATCGCCCTGGCACTGCTCGCCGTCTCGTGGCTGCCCCTGGCCTTCATCCGTACTTCGCTCTGGGCCCTGGTCGTCGGCGTGATCCTCCTCGACCTCGCCGTACAGGCGGTCCACGTCACCAATCAGACCCTGATCCACGCGCTGCACCCGGAGGCGGGCAGTCGACTGATCGGCGGGTACATGGTCTTCTACTCGATCGGCAGCGCCGCTGGCGCCCTCGCCGCGACCTCCCTCTACGCGCTGGCCGGCTGGGGCGCGGTGTGCACGCTGGGCGCCGTGATCAGCTGTCTCGCCCTTGTGCTCTGGGCGCTCACCCGGCAGGGCACCCCCGAGCCCACCGCCGACGCCACCGGCTGAGGGACTTCCCTGAGGTCCCCTGACCGTCGAGTTGAGGGGTAGAGCTGCACCGGGAGCGGCGCGCCCGGAGATCGGACCTGCGTCGAGATCGGCGCCGGCGCCTGGCGGGTCTCCTGGTCCCGGGGCATCGCGGCGTCCATCGGCTCGGTCGGCGGCGCCTACGACAACGCCCTCGCGGAGAGCACGATCGGGCTGTTCAAGACCGAGCTGACCAAGCCCCGGCGCCCCTGGCGAACCCTCTCGCAGGTCGAGCTCGCCACCGCCGAGTGGGTCGACTGGTACGACCACCGCCGACTCCACGGCGAGATAGGCCGCGTCCCGCCCGTCGAGTACGAGACCAACTACTACCTGGCCACCGCAAAAACCCTGGTCACAGCCATCACCTGAGCTCCCTACCGAACCCGGGGCGGTTCATTGGTGCCCGCCCCGGCGGTTCGGGACGGGCACCACGGTACGGGTGGTGGTGCTGAGTGAGGGCGCGTCAGCCCGCGGACCGTTTCCTGGTGGAACCGGTGAGGTCGGCCACCACCAGCCCGGCCGCCCGTACCGGGTCCCCGTCGGCGCGGGAGAGAAGCGCGGCTACCTCGTAGCCCGCGTCGGCCGTCTCCCGGTGGGTCAGCCGCATCCCGTGCACCGACTCGTAGCGCGGTGAGCTGAGCGCGGCGCCGATGCCGGGGCGCAGCCGCTCCAGCTCCGTCACGACCGTCCACGCGTCGTCCTCCAGCCGGGCCCGCCGTACCGGGTCGCAGGCCGCGACGGCCCGGTCGGTCTCGGGTGAGGGGTCGCAGGCGGCCAGCGCCGGCAGGAGTTCGGGGACGCCCAGGATCTCCGCCGCGTGGAGGGTGAAGGAGTGGGACCAGTCGTCGGCTTCCAGCAGTCGCGCGATCAATGGGACAGCGCGGGGGTCGTGCCGTCTGGCGAGCCCTCGGGCGCCCTCCTCCCGGACCTCGCCGCACTCGTCGGTGGCGCACGTCCACAGTGCGTCCCGGATGGCGGCCGTGTCCTGCTCCAGTTGGAACCCCAACGTGAAGGCCGCCCAGTGGCGGACCTCCGGGTCCTGGTCCCGGGTCAGCCGGATCAGCGCCCGGACATCGGGCCCGTCGGACAGTCCGCTGGTGACGGAGGTGAACTCCGAGGCGACCAGACGCCGCAGGTCGGCGTCCTCGTGCCTGGACAGCCCGACCAGCACGGGAACGGCACGCCGGTCCTGCGCCCGGGCCAGGGCGCAGACGAGGGACGACAGCACAGAGTTCTCCGTCTCCACCTCGGCCAGCGCCAGCAACGCGGTCGCCGCCTCGCCTCGCAGCGCCTCATGCGTGTCGGCCGCGCTTCCCACCAGATTGCAGCCCACCTTCCGCTCCAGGACGTCGGTCGAGCCCAGCAACCCCGACCCGCAGCGCAACGCCGTCTCCCCGTTCCCCTCCTGCGCCTCCTCCCAGACCAGCGCCCAGTAGGCGTGCTCGTCGTGGTCCGCCTCCGAGGCCTGCGCCACTCGCGCCGCGGTCATCAGCCGCCCTGCCGGTCCCACCCCGTTGTCCATGGGCGCATTCTCGCCCGACGGCCTGGTGCCGGTCACCGGATTTTCATCCAGAGGATCACAGGCCGGCCGGTGGGTGAGGAGATCACCCACCGCGTCATCGACCGGATCGGTCTGCGGCACACCTACTTCCCGGTCCCGGGGGACACCACCGTGCAGGCGCACCCCGAGGGCTACGACCGGCTGACGCCGGGCGGTTCGCTCACCGGCGTGACGCGGCAGGACATGTCCTGGGGTTGGGCCGCGGGGGCGCTGGTCTCCACGAACACCGATCTGAACGGACGAGGACCGCGGGCAGGAGGGTGAGGTTCACTCCCGGAGTGGGGGAGACTCTCGATCGAGGCCCACTCGGTGCCCGTCGCACGGGGAAGTGTCCCGAAGAACCTGGAGCTGACCTCACGGTGTGAGGCCGGATGGTCGGTCGTCCACCGGAGGCGGGCTCGACATGGTCACGGCCGATCAGCTGAGCGACCGAGGGCGACCGCCGACCCGGGCCGCCTCAGGTGCGCCCGTAGCGGACCGCCTGGTCGGCGAACTCCCGGGCCATCTCCTCGGTCACGGTCGGCCGGGTGCGCCGGATGGCGTCCAGGTAGTCCTCGGTGCCGGGTTCGGTGCGTTCCCCCGTGTCGAGGGTGCGCTCGAAGACGGCCTGGGCGACCGCCATGGCGACCTGCCGGATGTCGGCGGGGGTGAAGCCGCTGCTGGCGCCGGCCAGTACAGCCGTGTCGGCCGCCGTGCCCGTCCTGGCGGTGTAGCCGGCCCAGAGGGCGTTGCGGGCCTCGTGGTCCGGCGGCCCCACCGGCAGGACGTAGTCGAACCGGCCGTGGCGCAGGAACGCCGGGTCCAGGGCGGCCACCGAGTTGGTGGCGCAGACGAGCAGCCGGCCCTCCCGGTCGCGGAACCGCACGATCGACTTGAGGAGCTCGTTGACCACGCCTACCCACGCGGGATCGGCGAGGCTGCGGGTGCCGGCGACCTCCTCGACCTCGTCGATGAAGACCAGCACGTGGTCCAGCTGCGCCATCTCCTCGAAGCGGCGGCCGAGCCCCGTGGCGAGCCCTTCCTCCGAGGCGAGTCGCGAGGGGAAGAACTCTACGAACGGCCAGCCGAGCCGACCGGCCACGGCCTTGGCGAAGGTGCTCTTGCCCGTGCCCGGCGGGCCGAACAGCACGACCGCGCGCGGCGGTTCCACCCCGTGGGCGTCCGCGAGTTCGGGATTGGCCAGCGGCAGCACCAGTCGCCGTTCGATGAGCCGCTTCTCGTCGGCCATCCCCGTGAGCTGCCCCCAGAGGCGGGCCTCGGGCACCACCGCGCCCAGCGAGGCCAGCACCGTCGTGCCCTGGCCACTCACCGCCCGCGGTTTCTCGAAGTAGGTGAGCCCCCGGTGAGGGCGGAACCCGGAGTTGCCCAGCGCGGCGGCGCCGGTCTCCTCCTCGGGCAGCAGGGCCGCGACGACTCGCGCCCCGGCATCCTGCAGTCGGTGCTCCAGCGCGGACAGCAGCGCCGTCCCCAGCCCGAGGTTCCGCCAGGCGGGGTGCAGCGCGATCCGCAGCACCCAGGCCCGGTCCCCGTCCACCCGGCCCACCGCGGCGCCCACCAGACGTCCGTCGGCCACCGCGACGACGCTCGGATTCTGCGCCTGCAGCGCGGCGACGAGCTCGGAGAGCCGGAAGACGGCGGGTCGGTCCGTGGTGGCGCTCTCACCGTCGAGCCGCACCACCGCTTCGAGATCGTCGGGAGTGAACTCCCGAACGTGCCACACCGCCATACCGAGCCTCGAACGTCACGCTTCCGGGCTTCCATCATCGTCCGTCCACCGCCCACCCGCTCGCCCGGAGGGCGGAGCCGCGGGTGCGATGCGTCGGCCGAGAGGCGCCGGTGCCCCCGGCCGCCTCGGTGGTTCCAGGCCGTTCAGACGGCGGTCGACGCGGCCGGGGCGTGGGTCCCGGCAGTCCCGCCCGCCGCCACCACGGCCGCCGGCGCGCGTCCGCCGGTCACGGAGGCCATCACCTTCCCCCCGGGCTGAAGCTGGCGGTCCCGCCTCCGGCGCCTCCCAACCCGTCCGTCTCCCTCGGCGCGAGCGGCGCACTCGCCGCCTGCGTGCCGCTCGACCTGCACCACACCTCGGGAACGATCACGTTCACCGGCAGCGGGCCGCTCACCTGCCTGGGCGGCAACCCACCGGAAGCGCGGACGGGTCACGCGGTCTGATCCCGGCACCACCCCCTCCGACTTCACCTTCACCGGCGGGGGCGGTATGCCCCGACGGCGTGACCGCCCTGCCCCTGTCCGGCAGTGTGACGGCCGGCCGTCAGGCGCCCGGCGCACAGATCGGCGCCTGGCGCACCACCGAGCCCCGCTCCGTCCGTCACCACCGTTCCACGCCCGATTCACTCGGCGCTCGGCTCGTGTTAGCGTCCGATGATCCTGATCCGAGCTGCGCCCAGGCCCGTCGGCCGGAGCGCAACTCCATGGGGCGATCGGCGAGGGGGCACCACCATGGCAGCACCGGAGACGAATCGGCGGACGGCGGAGCAGCGGACCGGGTGGGCTGCCGGGCGGACGACCACCGCACCACCCCGAGCAGGACGTTCGGCGAGAGTCCTGGTCACCGATCTGGACGGCACGCTGCTCGGCGGCGACCGGGCCGACCGCCACCGGCTGCACGACGCCCTGGCCCGGCACCCGGAGGTGACCGTGGTCTTCGCGACCGGCCGGGGGCTCTCCTCGGTACGCGAGGTGCTGCGGGAGCCGCTGGTGCCCAGACCGCGCTGGATCATCGCCGATGTCGGGGCGAGCGTCATCGACGGCACCGACCAGAGCCCGGTCGCGGACCTGCAGCACCGACTGCGCAGCGGCTGGCCCGGGGCCGACCGCGTGAGGGCCGCGATGCAGCGCTTCCCGGCGCTGGTCTACCAGCACGGCGTGGCTCAGGACGGCCGCTGCTCGTTCCACCTGCGCCCGGACCAGCTGACCCCGGAACTGACCGAGACCGTCCGGGCACTGGGCTGCGGCTGGCTCTACTCGGCGGACCGCTACTTCGACGTGCTCCCGCCCGGTGCGAGCAAGGGCGGCGCGCTGGCGGCGCTGGCCGCCCAGCAGAACTGGCCGATGAGTTCCGTCCTGGTCGCCGGTGACTCCCTCAACGACTTGTCGCTGTACGGGCTCGGCGCGCACGGTGTGATCGTCGGCAATGCCGAACCCGCCCTGCGCGCCGCCGTCCCCGACGACCGAGCCGTCCACCGGCCCGACCGGCCCGGCGCCGCCGGCATCCTGGCTGCCCTGCAGGAGCTCGGCTGGGTGGAGCGCGACTATCCACTCGTGGTCGGCTACCACCGCCCGCCCGTCCGCCTGACTCCCGGCGGCTGGCGCCCGCCGGCGAGCCCGAACGGCATCCTGCCCACCCTGCGGAGCCTGTTCACCGCCAACCCGCAGGCCATCTGGGCCACCGCCGCCGTTCTCGGACCGCACGCCCGTCCCGGCCGCCTGGACGGGCACGACACCGGTCTGCCGCTCTCCTTCGTCCCGCTGACTCCCGCCGAGTGGGCCGCCTACTTCCACCGTGCGTGCAAGGAGACGCTCTGGCCGGTGCTGATGTCGCAGCCCCAGCGGCTGCGCTTCGACCCGGAGACCTGGACCGGCTACCGCGAGGTGAACGCCCGCTTCGCCGACCACATCGCCGCCCGCGCAGCACCGGGCGCCACCGTGTGGCTGCACGACTACAACCTGTGGCTCGTTCCCGGGCTGCTCCGCCCGGTCCGCCCCGACCTGCGGATCGGCCTGTTCCACCACACCCCGTTTCCTGCGCCCGAGGTCTTCGCGGTCCTGCCCACCGCCGCCGAGATCCGCGACTCGCTGAGTCACCTGGACTGGGCCGGCTTCCACACCGAGACCTTCGCCGAACACTTCCGCCGGACCCTCGTCGGAAGCCGGGGCGCGGCCCGCGTCGACGTTCCGCGGATCGGTGTCCACCCGCTCGGCATCGACCGCGAGGCCATCGCCTCGGCGGCCCGGGCCAGCGTCCGTACCCGTTCCCCGGCCCGCACGGAGGCCCCTACCGACCCTCCCCGGGCCGGCTCGGCCGACGGGCCGCTCGTGCTCTCCGTCGAACGGCTCGACTACGCCAAGGCCCCCGTGCAGAAGGTCGATGCCCTCGCGGCCCTGCTCGCCCGGCGTCCCGAGCTGCGGGGACGACTGCGGTTCCGGCTGGTCTGCCCGCCTCCCGAGCCCGGCATCACCTCGTACGACGTGACCCGGCAAGTGCTGGAGAGCCGCATTGCTGAGGTCAACCAAGCCTGGGGAAAAGGGGGTTGGAAGCCCGTCGAGTATCTTCCGCGCAGCCTGCCCTTCACCGAGGTGATCGACCACTACCTCGACGCCGACGTGCTCTGGGTGACCTCCCTGCAGGACGGGATGAACCTGACCGCGAAGGAGTTCATCGCGGCCCAGCGGGCCGTCGGCCGCTCCGGGGTGCTGGTGCTCTCCCGCCACGCGGGAGCTGCCGCCCAACTCGGTGCCGCGGCGCTGCTCACCGACCCCCACTCGCCCGGGGACCTGGCGGACACCCTGCACCGGGCGCTGACCCTCGGGTCCGACGAGCGCCGTCGGCGGTTGGAACGCCTCGCCGACCTGCTCGGCGACGACCATCCCGCCGTCTGGGCCGCCGAGATCACCGCCGCCATCCGCGGCGACGACTCCCCTGATGCCTCCCGTGATGCCTCCCGGGAGGGCTCCGACGCGATGTCGGTCGCCGAGCGGTGACGGTGCGCGGAGCCCGCCGTCGGCTCTCGTGCGCCGGAACCGGCGGCGCAGGCTGGGGGAGGGGCCCCACCGGCGCGACGTCGCCACCTCCCACCCGCATGCGTGTGCGGTGTTCAGGACCTGCGACGGGCCGCCCCCGGGTAGGACACCCTTCGTTCCGTGCCGTCACGCCGACACGGCCACCTGCCTCGTCCGCCGCCCAGCGGATTGTCGGGGGGGGAATCACCATGCCGCCGCGAGTTCTTGACCGACGGGCAGGACGCCGGAGACCTCTCCTCATGGCGACGGATCGCGGTTCGGAGTGTCCCGTGTCGCCCGGCCGGCCGTCGCCCCCGGCGGGCGGTACTACGCGAAGGACGGCCTCCGGCCGAAGGGGCGTCGCCGCGGGCGGGTGGCGGTCGTGGCGTCGTCACGCTTCGCCATCCCGGCCAGCCGGTCCGCCTGGTGGCCGGTCAGCCGGGGCGGCGGGCCCGAGCCGTTGTCGGCGCGGCTGTGGAGTGGGATCAGGGCGGTGACGAGTGTCAAATAGTCGCTCATTCCAAGGTTCCTTTCGGTCTTCATCCTCTGACCTCAAGGGTGACGTATCGTCATGACGACAGTTTTGCAGGGGTGTCTCGTGTTGGTGGCCGTGAGGTGGACGTCAGGCCCTGGACGTTACCGGGGGCCGCGTGAGTGTTACGGCATGCGTGATGGGGGAGGCTGGAACGTCGACGAACCAGGCAGGCGGCACGGCGTGCGGATCCCCACGGCCGTGACCCGGCGGGACGACCCGCGGGCCTTGGTCGGGCCCACCGGTGAGTGGAACGCGACGACGCGGCCGCCGACGAGCAGTTCCGACATGCGGCCCTGCTCCACCAACCTCGCCGGAGGGCTGCGGCCACCTTCCCCGCCCGTAGCCGGACACCACCCCTGCCCCGTCCGGCGCCGTATCGCCGACGTCACCGCCGGCCCGGTGGCACCGTCGGTTCTTTCGGGTCAGTGGCCTGCGGCTTGATGCGGAGCATGTGACTTGATGCGGGGCATGTGACATGAGCAGCCCCCTATCCAGCCGACAGGCGTGGGCGCCACGGTCTGGCGACAGCGCCCCGCCAAAGCCACAGAGCCGGCCCGTGCGCTGGGGCGCGGTGGCGCGGTTCGTGGTCGTGGAGCAAAGAGGCCGCTCCCGCATTTCTGCGGAAACGGCCCACGCCCTGCATGGAAGCTGAGCTGATCAGCAGGATTTGTACCTGCACCCCCGACGCCCAAGCGACCCCGCTATCCCTCGACCGAAGGGCCGGGTCGGGATTTCGCGATCACGAGCCGCAGAATCAGGGCTCCTGCTTCTCTGATCTGCATCTGCACCTCCTCGTGATCGTCCTGCCGGTAAGTCCTCCGGCGCTGTCCAGGTTACTCCGGGAAGGCGCGAATTGGGGCAATTCAGCTGCACCGGCGGTGGACCGCAACGCGGGCCGCAGCCGCAGTCGATGCTTACAGGATCGATCTGGTCCGGGTGTCGCGGGGTAGCCGGGGCGATGCTCAGACGACAGGACGCCGGTGTGGCGCTCGCGCGGCCGCGTCGGACAAGGCAGGTGCGCCGGCCATGAAGGGGGTCGCCGGCGGGATGGAGGTGCCCGTGGCGGAATCGGCACATGAGGTACGTCCGCCGCCCACGACCGCCGGGCCGACGTCGGCCTATGGCTCGGCGTCCAGGCCGTCGTCGTTCCACCCTGCTCGGATGCGACGACGCGGCAGGAGGCCTTGCGATCATGCGAGGTTCGGACGATACGAGGAGTAGCCTGGGCATCACCGAAGGTACTTCGCATGCCGGCACTTGACACCGGCGTCGTCTCCGGCGAACGGCTATGCCGGATCCGGGCCCCGCTCGGGTTCGGAGACAGGCCCATTGATCATGACTGCGATCCTCGACCGTGCGCCGACCACCTCTGAATCCGCCCTGCGGCTCTCCCTGGCGCCCGGCGGGCGGGCGGGTCGGCTGGACGGGGCCTGGTGGCCTCGGTCTCGTGACCTTCTTCTCGAACTCCCCGACCTGGCCGCGGCTCTCGACAAGCAGTGGGGCCGGGTCACCCGGATCACCGTGAACCCCGCACAGTGGCCGGTCATCCCCCGGCGGATCCCGGTCGCGGGCCACACCGTCCACGCGGGCTGGTTCACCCTCGAACAGGACGAGCACGTGGTCACGGTCTGCTCGTACGCCCCCCGTCGCCTGAACCTGCTGGTCGTCCCGCCGCAGACAGATGCCGTCGATGCCGCCCGACTGATGGCCGAGGCGGCCGACCCCGCGAACACCAGGACCGCGAGCGCCCTGCTCGCCGCCGGGACGGGCGGCGGTGCGGCACAGCCGAAGGCCCCTTCCGACTTCCTGCCGTCGGCCGTAGCACCCGCCGACGGCGCGGGTGCGGCCGGCGAGCGAGCGGATCTCGCCCGGAGCCGGGCCGCCTCCTGGCCGGTTCCCGCGTAGTCGAGCGGCCCCTGCGCTGCCAGGATCACCGTCCGGGTCGGCGAAGCCGACCGGAACGATCGGCGAGGCCGTCCCCGTAGGACAGGCCCTGGGCGGTGACGCCGACCACCCCGAGCACGATCGCCATGATGACCAGGAACAGCGAGAGTGCCAGTGCCGGTTGGGCCTCCCTCTGAATCCGGCCGAGGCCATCGGCGGACCGGCGGTGGGCCGGGAACCGTCCCCCGCGCCTCGGCGAGGGCGCCGGCGGCGGACCTGACGCCCCGCACTCTCGGGGTGGCCCGGCCCCCTGGGGTGTCGGTCACCGGTCTGGTTCGTGGCGGAGTCCACCGGTCGCGGTTGATGGACGTTCCCCGGCTTCTTGTGGCGGGACGTGGCCATCGGCATCAGCGGGCCGGCCCTGGCCTCGCCGAGGCGGGTAGGGGACTGGCCTGTCCGCGCAGCCGACCGGCGGCTGCGGCAGCCAGACCGTTCGTCCCGGTGTGCTTCGGCGCTTCCGTGGTCGTCATCTCGGCGCGGGAGCAGCGCCGTTGAGGACGAGGTTGGTGATCTGCCGGCTGGCTTGTTCCGTGTTGAGCCGGTTGGTGTCGCCCGATGCCATGCGGGCGAGCACGGGGAGACGAGGACGTCGGCGAGAAGGTCGAGGTCGATGTCGGGACGGATCATGGGTGACCGGGCCCAGAGCAGGCCACCCGGCCCGCTGCGCCTGCACCCATCGGCTGAGCGGCTCACCCTGGCCAGGGGCAAGGTGGTCCAGTCGGCCAAGCCGTCGGAGGCCAGCCACCACAGCCGGGTACTGGCATAGGCACGCTGCCGGGCGGCCGGCCCGATGTACCGGGTCCTGCGGGGAGTTCGCCGTACTCCGGGGTGTCCGCGCTTGTACGGTGTGGGTGCGGTCGCCGTGTGGTCGAGCCGCCCAAGCGCCTGTGGGACCCGACCGAGGCAACCGTGGAACGGCCCGTTCCCCAGCCTGACTGGATGCCTCCCAAACCCGAAGTCAGCTCGCGGCGCGGCACCGTCGTGCGTGCCACCGTCCGGACGCGGGTGCGAGTCCGTGGAAAGATCCCTCGCCTCCACTGCCACATGACGGCGGGTCGACGACGTTAGAAGGACATGGACCACTCAACGAGCGCGGAACAGCCGGCCGAGCCGGTGCCGCCCGACTTCCCGGCCTTCGCGGTGTCGCGGGGCCGACACCTGTTGCGCACCGCCTTCCTGCTCACCGGCGGCGACGCCCACCTGGCCGAGGACCTCCTTCAGGAGGCACTCGGGCGCATCTTCGTGAAGTGGCGCCGGATATCCCGCCTGGACAACCCGAGCGGGTACGCCCAGACCGTGCTGGTGAACACCTTCCTGTCGTACCGGCGGCGGCGCAGCAGCTCGGAGCGGGTGACCGACACCCTCCCGGACATCGCGGTGGACGGCCCGGACCCGACGCTGCGGCTGACCCTGTTGCGCGCCCTCGGCGAGCTCCCGGCGCAGGACCGGGCGGTGCTCGTGCTGCGGTTCTGGGAGGACCGCAGTGTCGAGGAGACCGCCGCGGCGCTACGGCTGAGCAGCACGGCGGTGCGCTCGCGCAGCAGCCGGGCGCTGGCCCGGATGCGCGCCACGCTCGGCGAGAGCCTCGGCGCCGACGGGCAGGCCGCCGGCGGCGACACCGGTGGCCGCACCACAACGGATCCCACTGGCAGGAAGGCGGTGCTCGGTCGTGTCCTTTGAGGATGAATTCGCCCAGGCCCTGCGCGGCGCCGTGGCGCTCGCGCCCGAACCGGGGCTGCACACCCTAGCGGCCGCCGCGCAACGTCGCGGCCGGCGCCGGCGCAACCAGCGGCGGGCCCTGGCGGTCAGCGGGCTGGCGGCCGTGCTCGTGGTCGCCGTGAGCCTCACCGCCGTCGTCGGTGGCGGCTCGCACGCGGCCCGCCCGGCCACCGAGCCGGTGCGGCCGATGACCGCCGAGGAGTCGGTCGGACTGTTCACCTCGCTGCTGCCACCGGGGAAGTCCCGCGTGCTGTTCGCCGCGACGCCGGCCGAGGCGGGCCCGAACGGCGACCGGTACCAGACCGGGGGCACGGTGCTGTTCGACGACGGCAAGGGGGAGAGCATGATCTCCTACACCGTCAGCCGCACCGAACTCACCCCGGAGGCGGGCGCCGTCTGCATGGACGGCTTCAGTGAACCCCAGGAGGCCTGTGAGCGCGCCGTCGACACCGACGGCTCCGCGCTGGTGGTCGACAAGCTCAAGGACCGGAACTCCGACAGCCACCGCGAGTGGCGCGCCACCTGGGCGGCGCCGGACGGCCGACGGGTGACGATCATCGAGCACAACGGGCAGCCGGCCACCCCCAACCGGGAGAACCCGCCGCTCGACGCCGAGCAACTGCGCGCCCTGGTGACCGCTCCGGCCTGGGCGCGGCTCTTCGACGCCCTGCCGGCGCGGGACATCGCGCCCAGGCCACCGACGCCCGAGCCCGGTCCGAAGGCGGAGGATCTTCTGGCGGCGCTCGTCCCGCTGCTCCCGCCGGGTGCCGTGCCCTCCGGGCAGGACGGCCGGAACGGGCCGCACCTCACGGTGACGTACGAGGGGCGCACCAGCATGCTCTCGGTCAGTGTCACCGAGCCGGGCGAGCGGGGCGTCAAGGACAAGGAGTACGCCGAGGCGGAGGGATCGGCGGGCCCGCTGGCGGTCCGGGAGCGCCGGCCGGACGGCAGCACCGTCGTCACCAACATGTTCGGCAACGGCAAGACGGCGGTCGACCCGGTCCTGCACTGGGCGGCGGCGGTCCACTACGCCGACGGCCGGGCCATCGAGATCAACGAGTGGAACGGGGAGAACGGCTACACCTTCCGCCCGGGAAACCCGGCACTCGGCGTCGACCAGCTCAAGGCGATCGTCACCGCCCCGGTCTGGCTCCGCTGACCCGGGGGCCTCCCACCGCCGCACGGGGAGCAGCGGTGCGAGGCCCCATCCGGCACCGCCCCACCGGCCCCGGCCGCCACCCTCCCGACCCGCGAAGCCCCCGGGCCCGAGGCCGCGCTGGCCGCAACCGCCCTACCCGACGCATCTGGCTAGGGTCGTTCGAAGTACTGCAGGACGCCGCCGACCGAGAAGCACGCCGCGCCGGCGAAGGTTCCCCAGTTCGCGATGTCGGCGTTGAGCGGACTGCCGGTCTCCGGGCGGGTGAAGGCGGCCAGCGCCGACGCCAGGAAGAGCACGGACCCGACCTGGTCGACCACCACGATCCACCAGCCGAGGTTGCGCGCGTGCAGGCACGGGGGGCCGTGACAGGCCTCGACCAGGGCGAGATGTCCGGAGATCAGGAACAGCGCGCACCCCACCATGTCGGGGGCCCAGACCAACCGGTTGACCTGCTGGGCCGAAAGCCCTTGAAGGAACGAGTCCAGCAGGTTCACGCCGAAAACGAGGGTGCCCACGAACAGGACGAAGGTGCTCAGCCAGTCGATCCGCGTGGGCTCGTAGCTCCACCACCGCCAGCCACCCGTCACCAGCGAGTCCGTTTCACCCGAGCGGCGCGGGGCGTTGACCGCCTGGAGCAGCGAGGCGTAACCGCCGGTGTTGAAGAACAGGCCTCCCGCGAAGTAGATCGAAGCGGCCGCGGTCGCGCCGGCCGAGCCGATCTCGGTGACGGCTGCCCCCAGGGCGAAGAGGGCACCGCCGAGCGTGAACGCTCCGGCCGCGACGGTGTTGAGGATGCGCAGCCGATGAAGTGCCGTGTCGTCCGCGGTGCGCGGCGGACCCTCCGTCCCTTCCTCGGCGCGGATCCTGAGCGTCCCGCGCTTGCGTGCCAGGCGCGACTCCCAGACGGCCGAGCCTCCCTCGGCCGGCCGCCAGGTGAGCCGGGTGGTGAACGGTCCGGCGCCTTCGGCGCGCTCGTCGGGGTGATCCACGGGCCGAGCCTAGTCCCACGTGCTGCCCCAGCCCGGGACCGAAGGCATGTCATCGTCGGGTAGGCGCGGGAGGCGGCGTGGTCAGGCCACCGGTCGTAGTCGCGAGCGAGGCGCCGGTGGAGCACAAGGATGGCGGTGGCGGTCGGACCGCCCCCACCGTCGACGCGACCTCTCCGGGTCACCGAGCTGCGCCTGCGCCTCGGAACCGGTCTCGTACTGACCCTCAGCTGACGGTCCGTCAGGTGTCGGGAAGGGCTGGAGACAAACCTCGCGGTGTGCTCGGGGCAACGGGTGGGCCGACGTTCCTCCGGGTGGTGCGATCATCGCCCAGCCGCAGGGCGGCCGGGCGGGCCCCCGGAGGCCGCCCGGAGCCGGCGGTCGACGACGCGGGGAGGCCGTCCGTCCCGGGATCCGCGTTCGACGTCGGCAGCCGCCTGGTCCGCCTTCTCTCCGGGCGAGGTGACGGTGTTCGCCCAGGCAGGTCCGGGTGCGGGGAGCGGGTGGTCGAGGTGCCGGCACCTCCGGGCGCCGGCCGGGACGGTCGCTACTTGGGCTTCTTCCCGTGGGGGCCGTCGTTCTTCCGGCCCTGCTGCTTCTGCTTGTCCTCGCTCCGGTGGCCGGCGGAGGACCGGGCGGGTGCGGCGGTGGGCGCGGGGGCGGCCGGCTGGGCGACGGGACCGACGGTCGGCGCGGAGGCGGGGGCCGGGGGCGGCGTGCTCGGGGCGACCTCCGTGGCTGCGGGTGCCGTCGCGGGTACGGGTGCGGGTGCGGGTGCGGTGGACGGGGGTGCCGAAGGCACCGCGGCGGGGGCCGGGAGCGCCCTCGGCGGGTCGTTGACGAAGGCCGTGCTGCCTCCCGCACCCGCCAGCGCCAGCACGGAGGCCGCCAGCAGGAGGACGGGCCGGGGAGCGGCGACGTGCGGCCTCCTCGACGGTCGCGGTACGACCGCGGTCCCGGCCGCGGCCGGTTCCGTCGCGGGCGGCGGTGCGGCGAGCAGCCGGGCGCAGGTCGCCGCCGACGGGCGGTGGTCGGGGTCCATGTCGGTCATCCGGCGCAGGACGGCTGCCAGGTCCGCGGGCAGGTGGGGCGGGATGGCGGGCGGGCGGTGGAGCCGGGCGGCGGCGGCTTCGATGGGGGCGCCGGTGTACTCGCGGTGCCCGGTCAGGCATTCGATCAGGAGCAGGCCCAGGGCGTATATGTCGGCGGACGCCAGGGCTCCCCGGCCGCGGATCTGCTCCGGTGCCAGGTAGGCCGGGGTCCCGACGATCAGCCCGGTGCAGGTGAGTGCCTCGTCGCCGGACGAGGCCTGCCGGTCGAGGAGCCGGGCGGCGCCGAAGTCCGCCAGCCGCGGGCGGCCGGCGGCGTCGACGAGCACGTTGGACGGTTTGACGTCCCGGTGGACCATCCCGTGGGCGTGGACGAAGGCGAGGGTCTGCGCCAGGTCCCGCCCCAGGCGTCGGACGTCGGCGGCCGGCAACGGGCCGGACCGCAGGACCGCTGCCAGGGTGGGACCTTCCACCAGCTCCAACGCCAGGTAGGGCTGCTCCGCCACGGAGCCGTAGTCGTACACCTCGATCAGCCCGGGGTGGCTCAGGCGGGCCAGCATCCGCGCTTCGGTGGCGAACCGCCGGACGGTGTCGGCCGTCGCGTCCGGGCGGGGGATCTTGAGGGCGACGGCCCGGTTGAGCCGTTCGTCCACGGCCCGCAGCACGTCCGCGCCGCCGCCGCGCCCCAGGACCGAGTCCACCCGGTACCGGCCCGCGAACAGTGTCCCGGTGCTCCTGCTGGCCGTCACGGTCATGTCGCTCTCCGATGCTGGATCCTCGCGCCTGCGGGACGCGCCCTTGGCCGCCTACCCGGGGATCCCGGGTGGACACGGGTCGGATCGACAGCGGTCGCCGGGCCGGGTGGGCGCGGCACGCGGCGGCCAGTGGAAGGGCGGGCTGCCCAAGCCCGTCCTGGACGGGACGAAGGCCACCTACCGGGACGCGATCGCCGACGGCGCGGCCGACCTGGTGGTCGAGGCCACCCGGACCGGCTTCGAGCAGTACACGGTGCTCAAGCAGCGCCCGGCCGCCGCGGGCTTCTCGTACACGATGCCGTTGAAGGCCGAGGGGCTGCGGGCCGAGGCCCAGCCGGACGGCAGCGTGCTGTTCAGCGACCGGAAGAGCGGCGAGAAGCGGGCCGTGCTGCCCGCACCCGTGATGTGGGACGCCACGGCCGCCGCGCAGGGCTCCGGCGAGCACGCGCGGCAGGCGAAGGTCGGGCTGAAGGTCGTTCAGCACGGCGACGGCGTCGACCTGGTGTTCACCCCCGACGCCTCGTTCCTCGCGGATCCGAAGACGCAGTACCCGGTGACCGTCGACCCGTCCACCACCGCCCTCGGGAACGTCTTCGACACCCGGGTGCAGCAGGGCGAGACCGTCGACTGGTCCGCCGACACCGAGATCTACTGGGGCAACTCCGGCACCAAGAACGCGGACGGGTCCTCCCGGCAGGCGCGGTCGTTCATCAACTGGAACACCGCCCCGATCGCCGACGCGCTGATCACCAGCGCCAACCTGTCGCTGTACAACTTCCACTCCGGCAACAGCGACTGCCAGCCCTACGCGTGGGACGTCTGGGACACCGGTCTCGCCTCGACCTCCTCGCGGTGGACGGCGCAGCCCTCCTGGAACGCCAAGAAGGCCACCGGCACCGAGACCAAGGGCCGGGACGCCTGCGGCGGCGACGGCTGGATCACCGCCGACGTCACCAACCTGGTGCAGACCTGGACCTCGGCGAAGAACACCACCTCGGGCATGGGCCTGCGCGCTCCCGACGAGACGAACACCAAGTACTGGAAGGAGGTGAACTCCGCCAACGCGGCCACCAACGTGCCGAAGCTGACGGTGACGTACAACTACCGTCCGCGGACCGGCACCGACCAGCAGGCCGGCTCCCCGTTCTACAAGGACACCGCCGGTACCTGGTGGGTCAACTCCACCACCCCCACGCTGCGGGACACCTTCGTCGACCCGAACAACGACAAGGTCGACGGCACCTTCCAGATCTTCGACGCCGCCACCGACACCCAGGTCGGCAACGTCCTGGTCTCGCCGTTCGTGCCGAGCGGCCGGCCCGCGTCCGTCAAGGTCCCCGCCGGGGTGCTGACCAACGGCAGGACGTACAAGTTCCGCACCTCCCCGTACGACGGGCTGCACTACAACACGGGCTGGTCGGCGTGGGCCACCTTCACGGTCGACACCTCCAGCCCGTCCGCGCCCGGCGCGGTCTCCTCCGCCGACTACCCGGCGGGGCAGTGGGTCAAGGGCCCCGGCCAGGCCGGCTCCTTCACCGCGATCCCGCCGGCCGGTGACCAGAACGCCCTGGAGTGGACGCTCGACGGCACGACCTGGACCAAGGTCGCGACCAACGGCTCCACCGCGCCGGTGACCTTCACCGCCACCCCGGCCAGGGGCGGCACCCACACCCTCCAGGTGCGGGCGGTCGACCGGGCGGAGAACCGCTCCGAGGCCCTCTCCTACACCTTCCAGGTCGGCGCGGGCGGTGTCACGTCGCCGAACGACGGCACCCGCACGGCGGCCCGCGTCCCGCTCCTGGCCGAGGCCGACGCCGCCCGGTACGACCACGTGGCCTACTCCTGGCGGCGCTCCGACGCCGATGCATGGACCACGATCCCGGCGGGCGACGTCACCAACGGCGGCGCCGCACTGGCGGCCTGGCCGGTCGCCCTCGGCGCCGGCCGGAGCCCGGCACTGACCTGGAACGCCACCTCCACGGTCACCCCCGACGGCACCGTCCAGCTCCGCGCGGACTTCACCGGCCCGGGCGCGGCCGCCGTCTCCTCCGTACCGGTCAAGGTGGTCGTCGACCGCAAGGCCGACGGCGCGGCGACCGAGAACGTCGGACCGGGCGCGCTGAACCTGCTCACGGGCGATCTGCGGGTCCCCGCCACCGACGTGTCGCTGTTCGGCATGACCATCGGCCGCACGCACTCCTCCCGCGACCCGAAGGCCGCCGCCGCGCAGGAGGGTCAGGCCGCCATCTTCGGCCCCAACTGGGTGTCGAGCGTGTCGTCGAGCCTCTCCGCCTCGGAGTACACGGAGATCCGCAGGACCTCCGCCACCTCGCTCAGCGTGATGGCGGCGGACGGCTCGGCCATCGCGTTCACCTCCGACGCGGCCGGCAGCGGCTGGGTGCCGGAGCCGGGCAGCGAGGACCTGGCCCTGAGCGGCGCCTTCGGCGGCGACTTCACCCTGTCCGGCACCGAGGGCACCGTCACGACCTTCTCCAAGGTCGCCCCGGCAGCCGCCACCTGGACCGTCACCTCCACCCTGCTGGGCGGCCTCGCCAACACCGCCACCAGCGTCGTGTCGGAGACGACCGTCGGCGGCGGCAGGACGCTGGCCCGGCCGAAGCTGATCATCGCGCCCACCTCCGCGGTCACCCCGGCGGCGTGCGCGGCGAACCCGGCCGCCAAGGGCTGCCGCGTACTGCAGTTCGTCTACGCCGCCGCCACCACCGCCACCGGGATCAACACCGGCGCCGAGTTCGGCGACTTCGCCGGCCAGGTCAGCGCCGTCCGGCTCTGGAGCACCGCACCCGGGGCCACCGCGGCCACCGCCACCGACGTCGCCGCCTACCGCTACGACTCCGCCGGGCGGCTGCGCCAGGCCTGGGACCCGCGGCTGGGCCAGGGCAGTCAGAGCCAGTACACCTACTACACCCAGGGCGCCGACGACGGCCTGCTCTCCTCCGTCCAGCTGGGCGGCACCCGTGCCACCTCGCTGGCCTACGGCACCGTCGGCTCCAACCCGGCCGCGGGGCCGGGCATGCTGACCAAGGTCTGGCACGACACCCTCGCCCCCGGCACCACCGGCACGGTGAACGGCACCGCCACCAGCACCGTCGTCTACGGCGTCCCGCTCTCCGGGCCGAAGGCACCGGAGGACCTCTCGGTGACGGCGGCCGCGGCCTGGGGCCAGACGGACCTGCCGACCGACGCCACCGCGGTGTTCCCGCCGGACCGGGTCCCCGCCTCCAGCGACGCCGCCGACCTGACCGCGGCCGACTACACCCGGGCCACCGTCGACTACCTCAACGCCTCCGGCCGCCAGGTCAACCAGGCGACCCCGGGCCACCACCTCACCACCACGGAGTACGACAACCGCGGCCACCAGGTCCGCAGCCTGACCGCGGCCAACCGTGAGCTCGCCCTCGGCGCCACCGACCCGGCCAGGGCGCAGCTCGCCGACCTCGGCATCGACACGCTGCCCTCCGCTGACCGTGCCCAGCTCCTGTCGAGCACCAGCGTCTACAGCACGGACGGGCAGCAGGAGACCGACGTCCTGGACCCGCTGCACCGGGTGACCCTGGCCGCCGACGCCACCGCCGGCGCCACCGTCCTGGCCCGGGCCGGAAGCCAGCTGCCCGCCCGTCAGCACACCGTGAAGACGTACGACGAAGGCCGACCGACCGACGGCACCGCCAAGATCAAGAACCAGATCACCCTCACCACCACCGGCGCCCGACTCCGCGCCTGGCCCGACCAACTGCTGGACACCCGGCAGGACCGGACCGGCTTCGACTGGACGATCGGCGTGCCGACCACGCAGGTCAAGGACAGCGGCGGCCTGGCCCTGACCACCACCACCGCCTACGACGGCCAGGGCCGCGTCGTCTCGACCCGGCTGCCGGGCTCCACCGGCTCCGACGCGGCGGCGACCTGGACGTCCTACTACACCGCGGACGGCGCCGGCACCTGCGGCAACCGCCCCGAGTGGGCCGACCTCGTGTGCCAGAGCGGTCCTGCCGGCGGCATCACCGGTGGCGGCTCCAACCCGGC
Organism: Kitasatospora sp. NPDC001603; assembly: GCF_040298365.1. Lineage (NCBI taxonomy): Bacteria > Bacillati > Actinomycetota > Actinomycetes > Kitasatosporales > Streptomycetaceae > Kitasatospora > Kitasatospora sp. NPDC001603. The sequence goes on along the minus strand of NZ_JBEPAA010000038.1, from coordinate 22,230 downwards.
CCAGCTGCCGACCAGGACCACCCAGTACGGGCGGTTCGGCGAGGTCACCCGGACGACCGAGACCGCCAACGGCGTCACCCGTACCACTGACACCGCCACCGACGCCGCCGGCCGCCCCACCACCGTCACGGTCATCGACGGCCTCGGGACCCCGGCACCCGCCACCACCACCTACCACCCGGGCACCGGCGCCGTCACCCAGCAGACCTCCGCCACCGGTGGCACGATCACCAAGGGCTACGACGAGCTGGGCCGCCTGATCTCCTACACGGACGCCGACGGCGCCGTCACCACCACCGAGTACGACGCCCTCAACCGGCCCACCAAGGTCACCGACAGCTCCCCGTCCACCACCACCTACACCTACGACACCGCCGTCGACCCGCGCGGCCAGGCGACCTCGGTGACGGACTCCGTCGCCGGCACCTTCACCGCCCGCTACGACGCGGACGGCGCGGCGCTCACCCAGGGCCTGCCCGGCGGCTACACCCTGACCGACGTCAAGGACCCGACCGGTACCACCACCGGCCGCACCTACACCCGGGACAGCGACGGCCTGGTGCTGGTCTCCGACGGCATCGGCCAGACCGTCCACGGCCAGCGGGCCACCCACACCGGGACCCCCGGCGTCACCGCCGCCCAGACCTACGGCTACGACCGGGCAGGCCGCCTCCTCCAGGTCCAGGACACCTCCACCGACGCGGTCTGCACCACCCGCACCTACACCTTCGACAACCACACCGACCGCACCGCGTCGGCCACCGCCGTGGCCGCCCGCGGCCAGGCCTGCACCACCAACGGGGGCACCAGCCAGACCAGTGCCTACGACAGCGCCGACCGCCTGGTGAACCCCGGGTACGCCTACGACGCGTTCGGCCGCACCACCGCCCTGCCCGGCAGCACCCTGGCCTACTACAACACCGACATGGTGCAGCAGCAGACCACCGGAGCCGCCCGACAGAGCTGGACCCTCGACTCGGCCCAGCGCCTGCGCGGCTGGACCACCGAGACCAACGCCGCCGGCACCTGGACCCGGACCGGGGCCAGGACCAACCACTACGGGTCCGACACCGACAGCCCGCGCTGGATCACCGAGGACACCGCGGGCAGCGTCACCCGCAACGTCACCGGCGCCGCCGGGGGCCTCGCCGCCACCACCACCAGAACGGGCGCCGCGGTCCTGCAACTCGCCAACCTGCACGGGGACATCACCGTGCAGCTCCCGCTCGACCCGGCCGTCGCGCCGACCGTCCTCGACTACGACGAGTACGGCCAGCCGCGCGCCGGCCAGAGCGGCGCCCGCTACGCCTGGCTCGGCGACAAGCAGCGCTCGGACGAGACCCCGAGCGCCCTCACCCTGATGGGGGTGCGCCTCTACAACCCGGCCACCGGCCGCTTCCTCTCCCCGGACCCCGTCCAGGGGGCGAGCGCCAACGCCTACGACTACTGCAACGCCGACCCGGTCAACTGCACCGACCTCAACGGCCGGATGCCCGGCTGGCTCAAGGCGGCGCTCAAGGCCGCCGTGGCCCGCGGCGTCCAGCTGGCCGTCACCGCGGCCGTGGCCGCCTGGGTGCCCTTCCTCGCGCCGTGGGCCCTGCACATCGGCAACTGCGCGGGCGGTGCCTGCGCCGGCGTCCTGTTCGGCAGCGGCGGCTGGAAGCAGCGCATCGTCTGGGCCGTGGCAGGATGCCTCGCGGGCTTCGTCTTCGACCGCGGGGTCTCCCAGCGCATCATCGACAAGGTGATCGGCGTCGTCAGGAGGTTCATTTGACCGCGACGGAGGAACCGGGCCGGCGCCGGCGCGATCCGCTGCGCCTCGCCGTCACCAACGGGGCCTGGCTGGCCCCGTCCTTCTTCCTCGCCCATCTGCTCGCCGGCCGCCTCACCGCCGATGCCACCACCCGCACCTGGAGCACCCTGCTGCTCGCACCGGTGATCGGCCTCGCCCTGGGCAGCGCGGCGGCGGGCGTGCGCCGCCTCCGGCGCTCGCGTCCCACGCGTCGCTGACCCGGCGCCCACCCGGCCGGGCACCCGCTCGGCCCCGTACGGGCCGGTCCACCGCACCAGCGGTGGGCCGGCCCGTACGTCGTCCACCTCCGAGTGCCCTCCCGGTGGAGGCACCGCCCGCCCCGCCCGCCCCGGGTCAGCCGGCCAGCCACCAGTCGGTGCTGTCGGCTGCCAGCAGCACCTCGCCGGGGTGCTCGGTGACCGGTGGTTCGGCCGAGCAGAGCAGGAGGGCGCCGAGTCCGCCGTCGGTGACGCGGACCGGTGCGCCGGTGGTGTTGACGGCGCAGACCACGGCGCCCTGGTCGCTGTCGCGCCGGAACGCGAGCACCCCGGGTGCCAGGTCCAGCCATTCGACGGACCGGCCGGCGCCGAGCGCGGGGTGGGTCCGGCGCAGGCGCAGCGCGCTGCGGTACAGCTCCAGGACATTACTCCCCGAGACCGCCGACCCCATGCCTGAACAGCGGAAACGCAGCACTCAGGGCCGGAAGGACAACAGCCACTTACCCCAGCATCCCGACGTGGAGATCCTGCTGTCCTTCCCGGCGCCCTCTTATGATCGTGCCTGCGTGGGCAGGGTGAGAACTTCGGCTCCGTTGTCGGTGATGGCGATGGTGTGCTCGCTGTGCGCGGTCCGACAGCCTGTCGCGCTGCGCAGCGTCCAACCGTCGGCGTCTGTGACGAGCGTGGCAGTGTCGGCCATGACCCAGGGCTCCAGGGCGAGCAGCAGTCCGGGGCGCAGCTTGTATCCGCGGCCGGGCCGTCCGGTGTTCGCGACGTGTGGGTCCTGGTGCATGGTCGAGCCGATGCCGTGGCCGCCGAACTCGGTGTTGATCGGGTAGCCCGCCTTGCTGAGGACCGTGCCGATGGCGTGGGAGAGGTCGCCGATGCGCGCCCCAGGCTTGGCGGCGGCGATGCCGGCGGCGAGTGCACGTTCGGTCGTCTCGATCATAGCAACGCTCTCCGCTGGCCTGGCCTTGCCCACCAGGAAGCTGATCGCGGCGTCCGCGGCCACCCCGCCCCTGGCCACTGCGAGGTCGAGAGTCAGCAGATCCCCGTCTGCCAGCGTGTAGTTGTGAGGCCGCCCGTGGAGCACCCCGTCGTTCACGGCCGTGCAGATGTAGTGCCCGAACGGGCCGCGCCCGAAGGAAGGCGCGTAGTCGACGTAGCAGGACTGCGCTTCCGCCTCGGTGATCATCTCCTTGGCCCACTGGTCGATGTCCAGCAGGTTCGTCCCGACCGTGCTGCGCTGCTTCAGCGTGTGCAGGATGTTTCCGACCAGGGCGCCGGTGTCTCTCGCCCGCTCGAGCTGCGCGGAGTTCAGGATCTGGATCATGGGGGCCTCTCATGGACGTCCAATAACTATACCGGTCTAACTGTACCGGTATTAGAATGGGGTCATGGTCCGGTTGCCGCTCGCCCCCGCCGAGGTAGAACGCGGATAGCGCCTTGGCGCCCTGCTCCGCCGAGCCCGGGGCCGCCGCTCAATGCTGGACGTGGCGCTCGCTTCGCATCTCTCGCCGGAAACTCTGCGGAAGATCGAATCCGGCCGTGTGGCCACCCCCGCCTTCCCGACCGTCGCAGCGATCGCCGACACCCTCGGCCTGTCTCTTGACGCCGTCTGGGCCGAGATCAACCAGGTGGAGCGAACCGTCGAGGATCAGTCGGTCCTGCCTGTCACACGGCATCCATCGCTGGTTTCGTAACACCCACTCCACATCAAGTACACATTGGCCGGTGAGCTTGTCGTGGCCTCGTCAAGATCGCCGGCACAGGGCTACCGGCGAACGGCGATGTGCACGAGACCGGCCGGTGCGATCGCCACTGTGGCCCGGGGGCCCAGGCCCTCGAAGCGGCTCCGACCCACGTGAACCCCTACGGCCGGTTCGAGCCGGACTTGAATTCTCACCTCGACCTCGCTGTCGTGGCGTAAGCCTAGGTGGCCTGGCCTGAACCGTCGGTCAGAGCAGCCGCGGTCAAAGCGAGGTGCTGGACCAGGACCGCGGCTGCGGTGTCGGCGTCACGGGCCAGCGCCGCCTCCTCCAGTCGGCGGTGTTCCTTGGCGCCGTCCCGGTCGGGATTGCGGTGCGCCGACCAACGGCGGGCCAGCTCACTCTGGGTCCACAGCCGGTCGAAGGTCTCCAGCAGCGCGCGGTTGCCACACCCCTCCAGCAATGTGCGGTGGAAGGCTCTGTGAGCTTCGGCCCAAGCGCCGGTGTAGTACTCGCTCTCCTCCGGCGCGAATGCCGGAGTGCGCACCAGGCGATGGTGGGCGGCTCGCACGCGGGCCTCCCAGTCGACGTCGCCGCGCTCGATGGACATGCGCAGTACGACCGGTTCGACGGTCCGACGGGCTTCCGTGATCTCCTGCCAGCGGCGGTCGGAGAAGGACGGGACGGCGAAACCGCGGTTGGGCAGCCGGTCGGCGAGCCCCTCGCCGACCACTCGCACGAGCGCCGTCTACGACCCCGACGCCCCCACAGGGTCCGGGTTCTGGCACTGGGCGGTCGCCGACATCCCTGCCACCGTCACCGAGCTGCCCGAGGGCGCCGGTGGCGACACCGGCTCACAGATGCCCGAGGGCGCCTACCAGTTGCCCAACGACGCCCGCGTGGCCCGCTACATCGGTGCCGCCCCGCCGGCCGGACACGGCCCGCACCGTTACTTCGTCGTCGTGCACGCCCTCGACATCCCCTCCACAGGCGTCCCGGCCGATGCCACACCGGCCGTCCTCGGCTTCACCATGGCCGGTCACACCCTTGGACGCGCGGTGTTGACCGCCACCGCTGGAACACGCGCCTGACAGCGCCACCCGACTCCTGGAGACACCACCGCCATGCACCTCGATGCCCTTCCCGACCCCGCCCGTACCGGCGACGGCCCGATGGACCTGAACGCCGTACGTGATGTCAGCCGCGCCATCAGCGCCGCTCACCTGTTCATATATCTCGTCCCCGAGACCGCCGAGGAGGCGGCCGAGCTCGGCGTGACCGACCGCGGACCGACGTATCTGGCCTTCCGGTCGGCCGCGATGGGCGCGGTTCCGTGGCAGGTCACGCTCGCGGCCTTCTACAACTTCAGCCCGCGGGCAGCGCGGGCCATGGCGGGCGTATGGGACGCCGCGCCGCCCGAGCGGTGGCAGGCCGCCCGCTTCCTGGCCGCCGGCCGGGCGATGCTGCGCGTCGGCGTACATCTCATCGACGACCACCTTGCCGAGGCGCGCTCGCTGATCGACCCGGTCGTCGCCGGTGCCGATTACGCCGGTAAAGTGCTGGCCGCCGCGAACGCCTCGGTCGGGCTTCCCCCCGATCCTCTCGTCGCACTCTGGCAGCAGATCACGGTGGCGCGCGAGTGGCGCGGCGACGCCCATCTCGTCGTACTCGCCGACAACGGCCTCGGGCCGTGCGACTGTCTCGTTCTGCACACCGCGACCGGCCGCCTCCCGACGGCTCTGGCGCGAGCGACCCGCCGGTGGGACGACGAGGAGTGGAGCGCGGCGACGGCACGCCTCGTCGCGCGCGGCTGGCTCGACTCCCACGGCCTGGTCACCGACGCCGGCAGTGCGGCGCGCGAGCGCATCGAAGTGGAGACGGACCGGCACTGCGCCGCGCTATGGGCACCGATCGGCAACGCAGGCGCCCGCCGCTTCGCCTCGCTCATCTCGCCGATCACCCACGCATTTACCGCAGCAGGGACGTTTCAGGCCGTTCGCGGATAGTCTGATCTCGCATAAACGGTCCTTTCCCAGAGCAAGATCAAACAAAGTCGTACGGAGACCGTAGTGACGAGTTTGACGAAGAACGATGCTCGACGGGAGGCGTTCTGTACGAGGCGGTGTTCGACGAGCCGGGGGAGCAGCGTCCGGCCGACGACGTCGTCTGGGAGCGGGTGCGCTGGTGCGTGGCGATGCGCGAGGCGGCGCCCCTGGAGGAGATGCACGTCGACGATGCCTCCCGCTGGCACCGGCTCGGTGACGGCACGTTCGATGCGCTGCGCGCCGGGTTGGCCCCGCGGGCCCGGCTGGCGCTCTGGCCGGACCTCTCCACCGATGTCCCCGTAGTTGTGGCCGGCCTCCCGGACGGGGCCTGGTCGAATTCGCCTGGGAGGACCGGGACGGCCGGATCGCCAGCACGGTCGCCGACGAGACCCAGTTCACGGCACTGGCCGCCCAGCTCTGCGGTGTCCGTGCCTGCCGTCCTGCCGTCCTGCCGATGGCCGTCGATGGGCGCGGTCCCGTGTTCACGGCCGTGCTGCCCGACGGGGACGGCGTCCTGCGCGCCCGGTGGCGCACGGAGGCGACCCCGAGCGACCGGGACTGGGGTGTTCTAGCCGGCTGGCTGCACGGTCCAGTGGTGCGGCTCGATGGGGGCCGGCCTCACCACGAGCCGGCCGGTCACGCCGGGATCGTCGACCAGCTTCCCCCACGAGGCGGACCGGTCGCCGGGGGTGTGCTCGATGTCGGCCCACACCGTGCTGCCGGGGCCGGCGGAGCCGTAGAAGACGGTCCATTCGGCGTACCGGTCGCAGTTGTCGCTGATCCCCACCTTGTGGTCGTCCGTCAACCTCAGGCAGCCGCGCGGGGCCGAGTTCGGCACGGAGACGTTCATCGTTCCGTTGGGCCGTTGCTGTACCTGCCAGTTCGCCGAGGTGTACGTGCTGTCCGTGCAGTCGCCCAGTGACACTGTGCCGACAGGTCCGTGCAGCTTGGGCCAGACCAGGCACTTGCCGTCCGTGAGGACCGCGAACCGGTAGACCCCGTCGATGAGGGGGGCGGCGTGGGCGGGCTGCGTGAGCGCCGAAGTGGCCGCGATGGCGGCGGCCATGAGGGCGATGACTCGTGAACGCATGGGACGGACTCCTCGAACAGCCGTGGTCGGACCGATCGCACGGCACTGACACGGTTTCACACGATCCGCCGGAGACGGCGACGGCACCGATCATGGAACACCGGCCTGCCCGGGGCGCAGTCGGCGGTCGTCTCCGTCACTCGCCTGGCTGAGTCACGTCACCCGACGGTGTGGCGGCTCGGGCTGCGGGTGTCGTACGTCAGCGGCCCAAGGGCGTGCGGGCATCGACGTGATGTTCGGGGACGATCGGCCCTCGGAGGTCGTGCGGACGATCGAGGGGAAAGATGTCGAGTCATATTCGTTCACTATGTGACCAATATGAAAAGTAGCTCCGGTCCGTACTTACCGAACCTTTACCCTGATCGACGGACCGGACTGACGACCTGTCAGTTCGACTGCCGATCAGAGGTGGAGAACCAGTGCTGAGAAGCCCGCGTCCGCCCATGCCGATCACCGCCCGAAGCCGTCGCACCGGCCGCCGTCCGCTCGGCGCCGCCACGGCCGTCGCCGTCACCTCCGCGCTCCTGCTGCTGGGCCTGGGGGGCGTCGCCCCCGGGGCCGGCGCCAGCCCGGCCGACACCACCGTCGGGGCGTCCGCGCTGGTGAAGACCGTGCAGAACGCCACCCACCCGGGCGCCGCCACCGCCGAGCACGGCGACACCCTGAACTGGGCCGTCACCTACCGCGGCGGCACCTCCGGCGGCGCCGCCGCGCCCGCCGCCGTCACCGACCCGATCGCGGGCGCGGGCGACTCCCAGACGTACGTACCCGGTTCGCTGAAGGTCCCGCCCGGGTGGACGCCGTCCTGGTCGACCGACGGAAGCACGTTCGGCGCCACCGACCCCGGCCCCGCGACCACCGCCGTCCGGGCCGAGAACCCGGTGCTGCGCGGCGTCGGCACCGGCGTCTCCCCGCTGCTGCTCGCCCCCGTCCAGCCGACCGCGCAGTCCACCGGCGGCGACGGGTTCACCCCGATCCTGCACCGGACGGCGTCCGGCGAGATCCAGTCCTGGAACATCTACCACCACGCCGCGCGTAGCGCCCCGCAGGTGGTCTGCCTCAGCCTGACGGCCGGTCAGCCCTGCACCGGCGGCCCCTGGCCGCGGCCGCTGAACACCACCGTCGGCCCGCTCGGCAGCGGCGCCACCGGTGACATCGGCAGCCCGCTCACCCCGCAGTACGTGTTCGACCCCGCGCACCCGAACCAGGTGCTGTACCCCGCCGTCACCGCCGCCGCGGTCGGCGTCGGCTGCCTGGACCTCGACGCGCAGGCGAACTGCGGCTTCACCGCCCTCACGCCCACCGGCGGCTCGCCCAGCAGCGTCAACAACCTCGCGGGCCTGGTGCGTTCCGGCGACAACCTGTACGGCGTCGCCAGCAACGGCCGGGTGCTCTGCCTGGCGCTCGCCACCCGCACCCCGTGCGCCGGCCAACCGTACGCGCCCGTCGCCCCCGGCAACCGTGACCTGCCGAGCACGCCCACCGCGCTCTACTTCGGCGCGCTCACGGCGATCGGCGACAAGGTCTTCGTCTCCAGCTCGCCGCAGGCCGGCACCTCCACCGTCCCCGGGCCGCCCGCGCTCGGCTGCTTCGACACCGCCGCCCGCACCGCCTGTGCGGGCTGGGACACCCAGCACCCCGCCGGGCCGAACGCCAACTACTACACCTACAACGCCTACACCGCGTACGACACCGCCGGGCACCCCGACGGCGTCTGCACCAGCACCGTCGGCGGCGCGAACGTCCTGACCACCTGCTACGGCCTGGACGGCTCCGTGCACGCCGCGCCGAGCAGTCTCGGCACGCTGGCCGGCAACGTGCTGACCTTCAACCCCGAGACCGTCACCACCGGTACCGGCACCCGCAGCTACTTCCCGATCTGGGGCGGCGGGGTGGCCGGCGCGACCGTCTGCCACGACTGGGCCACCGGCGGCCCCTGCGCGGGCTTCCCGCTCCCGGCCGGGCACCCGAGCGCCCACGGCGGCGACACCCGCGACTACGGCTACAGCTACGACTCCACGACCCGTTGCCTGATCGGCCTCGGCGACGCCGGCGTGCTGTTCTCGCTCGACCCGACGACCGGCGCCAGCCCCTGTGTGCACAGCGGCGCCTCGGTCACCCTCGAACCCGGCGACTTCTACTGCGACGGCGCGAGCGGCCACGTCCAGGGCTACGACAAGGTCCGGCTGACCGACATCGACCTCTCGCACATCACCCTGTCGGCGTCCCGGGTCCTGGTCACCGACCCCGACGGCACACCCGTCGCGACCCCGGCGCTCGGCGCGGACGGCACGGTCGACCTGTCCGGCATCTCCGTCACCGCGCACCCGGCCCTCACCGTCACCGCGCAGCTGGTGCTGACCACCTCCGCGGACTTCACCAACGGCAACCACCCCTCCCTGGTCGTCGAGTACCGGGGTGACGGGCCGCAGGTCTGCTTCCGCACCACCGTCGCGGCCGCCTGCACCGCCACCGCCGTCACCAACACCGCGAACGGTAGCGACGCGAACGGCGCGCTCACCTCCAACACCGTCACCACCGCGGTCGCGCCCGGCACCGGCTGCCAGCCCCGGGTCACCGTGGAGAAGGAGATCTGCGGCTCCGCCAACTCCCACGACTGTCTGCCCGGCGGCCCCGGGCCCTGGGCCAAGACCAGCCCCGTGGGACTGCTGGGGCTGCTCGGCACCGCGCACTGGCGGATCACCGTCAGCAACGCCGGACCGGTCGACGCCGCGTCCGTCACCGTCAACGACGCCAGCACGCCCGCCTGCCGGCAGGCCGCCGGCACCTTCGCCCTCGCGGCCGGCACCAGCCGCGCCGTCTACTGCGACTCCCTGCTGCTGGCGCTCCCGCTGAAGAACACCGCCTCCGCGAGCTTCGTCGCCGCGAACGCGCCCGCCGGCACCACCCCCACCACCACCGCCCCGTCCGCGGCGGTGGCCTGCTCCCTGCTCTGCATCCTGGCGGTGCCCGGCAAGGACTGACCACGCCCCCGATCGGTACGCCCGACGCCCCGCCCCCGAACAGGTGGATTCAACAACTCGTCGCAACGCAGCGGGGGCTGGGGGTTGGGATCGTCTTCAGGCAGCTCGAAGAAGCGCTTGGCTGGGGTGTCCCAGCCAAGCGTCTTCCCGGGCCTGGGGTTGAGTAGACGCTAGAGGGCGGTATGTCCATTTCTGGATGATCTGGTGCCGCCCGTTCGCGGGTGCGGAGTCGTTCGGGCTGACGTGCACGTCGTGTGCATGATGGCATCGGGGGATGAAACGGACGCCGTACTCAACGGATTCGTCCGACGGGCACCGGGCCTTGGTCGAGCCGCTGCCCACGGCCTGGAAGCAGGAGCGGGTGTCGCGCCCGGCGACCCGGGAGCCGACCGACGCCGATCGCGCCCTGGCCACCGCCGTCGACCCGCGCATGACGACGCCCGCGAGGGCTCCCGAGCCGGCCGCGAGAGCGGCCTTCCACTTCGCCGACGTGCCGATCTACTCACAGCTGGCAGCCTCATGGTGGGTGAGTGGCCGGACCGTGCCACTGCACTGCCTCGGGCAGGGCCTGGCGGATCGCCTGGCCGTAGGAGCCGGAGCCGTCGCGGCAGACGTATTCGGCCCCGGGGTGCTCGCGCAGCCACGCGACCAGGGTCGGAGTGGTGCGGTCGGGCAGGATGTCGATCCGCTCTCTACCGAGGGCAGGTCGAGAAAGAGATCCTGCGCCGGGCAGCGGCGTATTTCGCACGGGAGAAGAAGTGAGGGCCCGCCGCTGGGACTTCATCTCCGCCCACGCCGGTGAAGTTCGGTGTCCAGCGGTTGTGCGAGGTCCTTGGCGCCGCCCGGTCTGGGTACTACGCCTGGCGGGCCGGTGCCCGGGCCCGCGCCGATCGGGCGGCGGCCGAGGCCGCACTCGTGCGCGCGATCCGCGACGTCCACCAGGAGACCCGGGGCGCTTACGGGGTGCCGAGAGTGCATGCCGAGCTGAGGGCTCGGGGCCGGGTGGTCAATCGCAAGCGGATAGCCCGCCTGATGCGCGAGCACGGCATCGTCGGCCGCCACCTGCGTAAACGCTGCCGGACGACGGTCCAGGACAGGAGCGTGCCGACGGCTCCGGACTTGATCGGGCGGGACTTCACGGCGGCGGGGCCTGATCTCCGGTGGGTCGCCGACATCACGTATCTGCCGGTCGGCGGGTCGTGGATGTGTCTGGCCACCGTCATCGACCTGCACTCGCGGCGTCTGGTGGGCTGGTCGTTGGCCGACCACATGCGCACCGGGCTGGTCACCGACGCGCTGGAGGCCGCGGTGGCGGTCCGTGGCGGTCGTGTCGGTGGCGTGATCTTTCACTCGGACAGGTGGTCGCCCAATACGGCTCGGCCGAGTTCGCGAGAGTTTGCCGGCGCCACGGTGTCCGTCGGAGCACGGGAAAGGTCGGCTCCAGTTACGACAACGCCGGCGCGGAGAGCTTCTTCGCCTCGCTGAAGAGGGAGTTGATGCACGGAGTGCGCTCTCCAGCCAGCACGAGGTGAGGCTGGACGTGTTCCGCTGGATCTCCTTCTACAACGTCCGAAGGCGTCACTCCACGCTCGGCTACCTCAGCTCGGTCCACTTCGAACAGCAGACAGCTGCGTCCCGTAGCATCACACTCGCCACATGAAACTCCGGTGTCCACGTCCCGGGGGAAGGCTCAGTGTCCGACCTCGCCCCTCGCGTGAGGCACGGCCAGGACCAGCGACGGGGACGCGGTGGCGCAGGTCCCCCCGGGCGGTTCGCCGCCGTCTTCGCCTGCCTCGATCACCGCGCCGCGCCGTGCGTCGACCCGGACCATGAGCAATCTCGGCGTCCTTCTACCAGCCCCGTCACCCGCGACCATCCGGTCCCGCCCCGCCCGCACTGGTATGACGCTTCCTCGGTCGAGCCGACGGTGGGCACCAAGCCCCGCCCGGCTCCCGGTGCCCACTCTCGGGTTGGGCCGCATGCCTGCTCGCTCGCTCGGCCCTGCGCGGAGCCGGCATCGCCCTCGGTCGCTCGGTCGGGTCCCGGTGCGCAGGCCGTGCTCACCGCTCGTCCCCGCCGCAGTGGTCCGACCGGTCCAGTAGCGGCCGCCGCTCTCGCGTCCCTTCGTCAGGTCCCCGGTGGGAGAGGCGACTCCGACGTGAGAACTCTGCCCTGGGTCCCGGTTGCCAGCACTTCTGGCTCCCTACCGGGACGTTTCGGCCAACTCCCGACGGGGCGGTGGCTGCACCGGCGCGGCGCTGGTGTCATGGCGGCTCTTCACGATCGAGGTCGGGGTCGCGGTCCGGAGCTTCCCGTTCGCGCGGCGCTACTGGCACGGGTGCCTGGCTCGGCGTCGGCGCCGCGGAGGCCGTCGATCATGAAAGCCGCGAGGCGTCGTGCCGCTGCGTCGCGCGTGGAGGCGGGCGCGGCGGTCAGTCCGCGGCCGGCGAGGAGAATGACGACGAAGTCATCGAGCACGAAGTCCGGACGCAGCCGGCCCGCAGCTTGCGCGCGGCGGATGAGGGTTGAGACGGCGCGGCCCAACTCCTCGCGGTGTGACTCGAAGTCGACGATGCCGGGGTGTGCCGACATGAACGCGTCCGTGAAGCCCTGGTTGCGCGCGTTGAGGAGCAGGGCGCGCTCGATGACGTCGCAGAGCCCGCGCCACGGATCCGGGTCGGCGGTGCCGTCGTAGACGATCGAGCTGCACTCGGCGAGCTCCTCCTCGAACGCCTCAAGCACCAGGTCCTGCTTCGTCGGGAACCGGCGGTAGAGGGTCGCGGGCCCGACGTCCGCACGCCGGGCGATCTGTCGTATCGTCACCCCCAGCCCGGACTCCGCGAAGAGCGACCGGGCCGCGGCGAGGACACGATCGCGGTTCTCCCTCGCGTCGACACGCAGCAGGTGGGTCATCCTTCAGGCGATCTCTCTCACAACAGCAAGTGGACGGATCCGTCCGTTACGTTCGATCGTACGGGAGCCAACCGGCCCTAACCAGTCAGGAGCGATGCATGCGAGCAGTCTCGATCCGTACTTTCGGCGGCCCGGAGGGCATGGAGGTCGTCGATGTCCCCGTCCCCAGCCCGAGGGCAGGTGAGGTCGTCATCCGGACCGCGGCGATCGGGGTCGGCGGAGTCGACGCGGTGATCCGGCGCGGCACGCTGGGCGCGCTCGGCCCGGCCATGCCTCGCGACGGTCTGGTGCCGGGAAGTGAGGTGGCCGGGACGGTCGCGGCCGTGGGAGCGGGTGTCGAGGCGTCGTGGCTCAACCGACGCGTCTGGGCGTTCACCGGCCTTTCCGGCGGCTACGCCGAGTACGCGGTCGCGCGGATCGCGAACGTCACGCCGCTGCCCGCCGGCCTGACGCCCGTCGATGCGGTGACACTCGGCAGCGCCGCCCCGGTGGCGCACTTCGCCCTGCAGCAGGCGCACTTCGCCGAGGGCGAGACCGTGCTGGTACGTGGCGCGGCCGGCAGCATCGGCATCGCAGCCGTCGAGATCGCGGCCCGGGCCGGTGCACGGGCAGTCGCGGTGACCACGTTCTCAGCCGAGCGGGGCGAGCGGTTGATGGAGCACGGCGCGACACACGTGCTCGACCGTGACGGGAACAGTACGCGTGGTCCCGAGCCGGCCGGCTTCGATGTGATCGTCGACATCGTCTCCGGGCCGGCGCTGCCCTCGTTCCTCGCGCGGCTCGCACCCCGTGGCCGGCTCGTGCTGGTCGGCCTCGTCGCCGGGCCGCCTCCGGCGGACTTCGGGTCGGCGCTGCTGAGCCGGTTCCGGCAGTCGCTGTCGGTCGCGACCTTCAGTCTGGACACGGTGCCGCGAGCTGACCTGGCCCGGATACGCGCCGACCAGTTGGAGGCCGCGGTGCGAGGTGACCTCAGCGCCGTCGTCCATGCCGTCCTCCCACTCGAAGCTGCGGCAGACGCCCACCGGCTGATGGATGCCGGCGAGGTCTTCGGGCGGGTCGTCCTGACACCGTGACGCACCGCCGCCCGGTGACGTGGGTTCTACTGGTGCACCAATGTGCCGCGCAGGGGTGAGCGTCGAAGTTGGCTACAGGGCACGCATTCCCGGAGCGTGTAGCGGCTGGGCGGGGCATCCGGCTGCGGCTGTCGAGGTCAGGCCTCCTCGGGGCCACCTTGGTGGCCACCCCGGCAGGCTGCACGCACGCTGACGCCCACCCCTGGCCACCGCCGCTCTCCAGGGGCTCACCTCAGGTGGGAGATGAGGATCCATACGGCAACAGCGAGGAACACGATCCCGACCACGCGCTGCATCGTGTAACCCCTGCGCGTGGGCTCCGCGCCATCGGGGTCCTTCACCCACCCTCGCTGAAGCCGCCGGTTCACCCCCCGCACGAGCTGGGGCCGCAGTACCTGAACAAGCCCCATGGCGAACACCAAGCACGCCACCACGATGAACATCTGTCCCCCCTCGCCGGCCGCTGTGGGCGCCCTCTCATCTGACGCTCTCTCATGCGACGCCTGCCCTGCGGGCCACGCATGAAACAGGGAGTCCGTAAGGCACCGCCGACTACCGGCGATGATCGCCGCGGCGGCGGGCGCCGGCTCATCGGGTCCGTTCTGCGTGGACAGAACGGACCCGATGAGCCGGTAGGAGCTTCCTCCGGGGCACGGTGCGGTCGTCGGGTGCGCGAGGCGCCGGGACCGACGGGTGCCCCTCGGCGGACCGGTGACCAGCGGGCACGGAACGGCCGGCGCCCGGGGAGGCGGGAGGACGTTCCGCGGCGCAGCAGCCGTGGTCGTCCGGCGTCGAGCCCAAGACCGTCCTCAGAGTGCAAAGGGCCGGTACTCCAGAGCCTGATCGACAACCTCCGCAGCCGTTGGTGCCGGTCCCTTCGGCCAGAAGACCAAGTCGCTGACAGAGCCGCTTGGGCATCCGAAGGCCCTGTCCAACGCCGCCAAGGCCTGGGCAAGTTCGGCGTCGGTGGCGTAGTCCGCGTCCGTGTCCTTCTGCACCATCGCCACGGCGGTCTCGCGAGCCATCACCACTGCGGTCACCCCTTTCAGGCGAAGGGGAGCCTATCGACCCGCAACGTCGGCCGGACAGCTGTCAGATGTTGGTGAGGCTGACGTTCTCGAAGCTGGGGTGCGGCCCGGCCGTGGGCGCTCCCGGGGCGGCCTCGGCACCCTCGGGCGCGCCACGATCGAGACCGTGAGCGGACCGTCCGCAGCAGCGCCTGGTCCTGGAGCCGCTGGACCTGCTCGGCAACGTCGAAGTGGATGTCGTGGCCGCCGCCGTGCTCGGGCCCGCTGTCGACCTCGGCCGCCCCGAAGAAGGAGGTCCAGCCGACGAGGTAGGGGCCCTCCGGATCGAAGTCGCTGCTCGGGCCGTTGAGTAAGACGTGGAACGGCGTCCCCGGCGGCACGTCGGTGCGCACGTCGTGCACGGTGAGGATGAGGCAGCGCCGGGAGCGAGGCAGGGCCAGCACGGCGGCCCTCGACTTCAGCCACGCGCGCGGCCGCGCCCACGGCGCCAGCCTCCGATGGGCGAGCGGTGGCACGGGGATGGTCATCGCTGCTCCGGAGGGATGGGGTGGACGGCCGAGCGGATCGCCATGTCGACGCCCGACTCGGAGGTCAGGTCCTGGAGGTGGCTGGCCGCCTCCGAATCGGCGCAGCACGTCTGCGACCTCCGCAGCCCCGGAGCCTCTCAGGGTGCGCAGCCAGTTCAGGGTGGCCTGTTGCGGGGGCCGCTGGTTATGGGCCTCGTCCCAGGAGCACGAAGCGGTGGCCGCCTCCGTCAGCAGCTGAAGGTCGCCGGCGCGGCCCGCCGCCCGGGCGATACATCGACGCCGACTCACGCCCATCCTCGGGCCGGGCGCGTCATGTGTTCAGGCCGCAGCGCGGAAGACGTACGCGGTCATCGGGGCGGTGACTGGCCCCGGTCCCAAGCGGGCAGTCATCTCCTCGATGACAGCCGCCAGGACAACTGGTCCGTCGCCGCGCTCCTCAACGGCCGCACGCACTGGTGTCCCGGTGAGGTACCCGGTTGCAAGGTCGGCGGTCGATGCGGCCCGGCCCTTAGCTTGACTCTGTCGGGGATCTTGGACGATCGCGCTCAAGTGCCGAGGGTTCGCCAGGACTTCGGACGGGGGATGTCGTTCTCGTCCAGGTAGGTCTGGAAGGCGGTCGGTGATCTCGGCGAGGGGACTTCCTCGGTGTCTGGCCGACCGCTGAGCCGTTCGATGTTCACGGCGATGGCTGTGAGGACGTGTTGCAGGTGGGCTTTCGGCAGTCCTCGGTAGCGGCAGCGGCGCATGGCGTGTCCGTGGGCGAACTCGTTGATGGTGCCCTCGATGCCGGAGCGGACCGCGTAGCGGGCCTTCCAGCCGGGTGTCTGCTGCTCGGCGCGGACGCGGCTCTGCAGGTCGAGGAGTTCTCGCGGGGGAAATCCCACGTTCCGGGCGTCACCAGTGCTCGTGCACCGGGGGCGGGCGGGACATGGCTGGCACTGGGTCTTGGTGAACCGCGCCACGATCAGTGGTGCCGCAGTGGGTGAGGAGGTCGGGTAGGGGCCGTGCCAGCCGGCGCTGACCTGGCCTCGGGGGCAGGTGACCTGTCGGCGGTCGAAGTCGATGTGGAAGTCGTCCCGGCCGAAGCCCTCGTTGCGGCGGTGCTGGCGGGTGGGGTTGCCCGGCAGCGGCCCGCTGACGGTGACCTGGTGTTCGCGGGTGGCTCGTTCCAGGTGGACCAGTGAGGTGTAGCCGCCGTCGACCAGGTGCTCGGCGGGCAGCAGTGCGCGACGTGCCAGGCGGGCGTGGATGCCGGGCAGGGCCTGGCCGTCGTTCGTGGCGGCCGAGGTGGTGGCCACGTCCGTGATCACGTTGACGCTGTCCAGGGCGCAAGTTTCGGTGACATGCGCGGCGAACCCCTTCCAGCTGATGATGTGCCCGTGACGGACGTATCGCGCCGTGGTGTCGTAGGGGGAGACGATCGCCGTCGAGGAGGGCGGCAGGCCACCGTCGTCGGCGGTGCGCCAGCGCAGGCGGCCCGCCGCGTCGCGGTAGTAGTTCTGCACGACGATCCTCCGCAGCGCCTCGGCCTGCGGGCCAGGGCGGTACTGCGACTCGCGTCGCTGGAGGTGCTCCAGCAGTCGGCAGGCGTCGTCGCCGGCGGCGAGGATCCGGGTTTTGGGACGGGTCGGGTTTTTGCCCAGCCGGACCGGACGGCCGTAGCGGCGCCCCCACTCCTCGTTGACCAGGCCGGTCAGCAGGTGCGAAGCGGTGCGGGCCACTTCTTCGAGCGCGGCACGGACCGCCTCGGTGACCAGCTCCAGCCTGGTCAGTTCGCGGACTGCGGCCAGGACGTGGGTGGAGTCG
The DNA here is from genome assembly GCF_040298365.1 of Kitasatospora sp. NPDC001603. NCBI lineage: Bacteria > Bacillati > Actinomycetota > Actinomycetes > Kitasatosporales > Streptomycetaceae > Kitasatospora > Kitasatospora sp. NPDC001603. The sequence goes on along the minus strand of NZ_JBEPAA010000038.1, from coordinate 5,045 downwards.
GTGCGTTGGGTGGTGCGCTCGCGCACGAGTCCGGCCTCCTTGAGACGCGCGAGTGCCAGATCGAGGAGACGGTCGGCGCGGTCGTCCTGGACCAGGCGTTCGCGGAAGTCGGCCAGCACGCTGTGGTGGAAGCCGGGATCGTCCAGTTCCATGGCCAGGGCGTATTTGAAGTCGATGCGGCAGCGGACCGCTTCCGCTGCCTGTCGGTCCGACAGGCCGAGGAGGAACTGCAGCACGCAGACGGTGGCCAGCTGGGCAGGTGAGATGCCAGGGCGTCCGTCGCGCGGGTACCAGCCCGCGAAGTTCCGCGACCGGCTGCGGGACCGGGTCCGCGAGGCGGCGGGCCGCGATCCGGAGCCGACCGCAGGCATCATCGACGCGCAGTCGGTGAAGGGCGCCGCGTCCGTGCCGGCCGCCACGCGGGGATTCGACGGCGGGAAGAAGGTCAACGGCCGTTATCTTGAGCCATCGCGATGAGGATGAGGCTGACCAGGGACAATGCGTTGTGGACGGTGTCCTCGACGCGGAGGGTTGGGGGACCTTTCCTGCTGCGGAGATTGTGTCGCCCGGCGTGTCGCTCGCTCCGGGCAGTCAGCCGGACGATGTCTCGACTGTCACTCCGACGGAATGGTGTCGGAGCCGGGAGGCTACGAGTTCCATCTCGACGAACGTGCCCGCGAGGCCGGTCGTCTTCAACTCGTGTGCCATAGAACGTGCTTGTGCCAGTGATAGGCCGTGCATCTCTCGAAGGGCGCGAAGGACGGGCACTGCACTCGCCTCGGGCGCTGTCAGCCGGAGCCGGGCGGGTCCGTGTTCCGCGAGGAGGGCCTGGCGGATCGCCTCCGGAGTCGCGTCGCCGAAGTCCTGCTCGCACCAGGCGACGGGGCAGGATTGGCAGGCCCCCTCGGTTCCCCACCACAGGCGTCCGCCTCCGATGTGCTGGCCGGTGTCGAGTATCAGCACACCGCCGCAGGCTTCGCATCGTGTTGTGATCTTCACGCCCTGGCTTATCATCGTGCTCCTCATCATCGGGCCTTGCCCCGGATAGTGCCGTAACAGCGTCCCCTCGTCGACCGCGTATCCTCGCCGACCTCCCGGGTTGGCTGCGGGAACAGCTGCGGTCGCGATGCTGGTGCGTCAGCTTCTCAGCACGGGCCGATCGCTCTTGCGGCTGGTGACGTCGCCGTGGCGCGGGTGCCGCAGACCTCGGCCGTGCGGCGTTCGCCCAACGCCAGGGCCAGGGCCTGCCTGAGCTCGCGGTTCTCGGCCTCCAGCTGCCGGTTGCGCTCGGTGGTGGCTTCCAGACGCCGCAGCAGGGATGCTTCGGAGGCCCGCTGCCGGTCGGGAACCGGCCGGGCAGCGGGGACGGGGCGATGCCGGGCTCGGAGACGTTCGATCTCGGCTCTCAGGTCCGGCTGGTTGTAGAGCCAGGACCGGGAGACACCCGCCTCGCGGGCGACTGCCTCGAAGGTGATCACGGTGCCGGTCGCATCCATCCGCCGCAGGGCCGAGGTCGCGCGTCGGCGGGTCGACGCGGCCCGTCGGCGGGCTGCGTCGACGATCAGGTGGGAGTTGTCAGCTGGCATCCGCGGTCTCCTCGTGTTCGGCCTGGCTGTCTTCCAGCTCGCGGATCATGTGGTCGAGGTTGTCGGTGACCTGCTGGTTCATCTCGGCGACGCGGGTGTGGCCGCAGCTCTTCGCGTGGTCGATCAGCGTCAATGTGCGGGTGCGCTGTTCGCGAAGCTCGGGCAGGAACTCGGGTCCGGTGAGGAAGACTGGGCAGGTCAGGCAGGCTTCTCTGAACTAGCGATCGCCAATCGAGGCTCTGTGTAAATCGCTGGCAGCTGGGTCCTCGCCGGGCAAAGATGCAGCCATGCGCTATGCCAACACCGACCCCGAGCTGATGGACCTGGTCCGACGATTCGTCACGCCCGGCCGCCGGTACCTGCGGCTGGGTGGAAGCTCGCTGCGGTTGAGCGGGCCTGAGCGCGAGTTGTTCGTGAGGGAGCTGGTCCAGGCTGCCGGGGAGATCACTCCCGCTGAACTCGGCATCCTTTTCGAGGGCGGGTGGCGAGAGTGCAGGACTGCCTCCTGGCTGGTTGCCGTGGCCGGCAGGACCGAGTTCCGCAGCCGCATCGGCGAACTCCTGCTGGCCAGCGGAGGCCCCTACGGCGGGTCGTACTGCATCACTCTTGCCACTTTCGGCACCAGCGCGGACGCCGATCTGGTCTGCAGATACCTTGATCGCTACTTGCCTCAACCCGACCTCGTCTGGGACCAGACCTTTGCTCTCAGCACACTGCTTCACCTGGATGCCGTCCTTGGGACCGAGCGAGCGTCCCGATACCTTGCCGCCGGTGGCCTGTGGCAGCAGTGGACCGATGCCACGTCGAACATGGTGCGGGATCCGCAGGAGTACCGGCAGGTCGTGGACCAGCTCTGTTCCTTCGCCAGTGAGTGCGCTGAACTCTTCGCCAGAATGGAAACCAGGCGCTGGTCCTCCCGGCCTGACCGCTGGACGCCGACTGCTTCGGACTCCTCGGTAGAGTCTGGGGAATGACAGGAAACCAGGGTCGCTGGCCAAAGATTGACCAGGATGGTGGCATCGAGGACGTGACGCTGCTCATCCTGGAATGGCTGGGCGAGCAGGGCGTGAATGCCATGATCAGGGTGGACGCGGAGCGGGTGGCTGATAACGCGCCAGCGTGGACGTTCGCCGCCAGCGGAGGTCCCCTGGAGCACGGCATGCGCGCTGATGGGAGAACCGTGCAGCAGTGCATGTCCGCCGCCCTGGTCCTGCTGCGCGAAGCCGGGTTGTCTGTTCCGTTTTGATCTTCGTTCGGCACTTGCTTCGATCACGGCGTTGCTCTCCTGGCCTCTGTGGTGCCTGCCGGCTGGCGGACGCCCGGCATACCGAGTTCGACAGCGATCGACTGTCTCTTGACGAGTGCGTCGACCTGGGCGAGCTTGTCCTCGGCGCCGGCAAGGCTGACCTTGAGTCCTTCGACCTCGCCGAGCCAGCCTTCGCGTTCGGCTTCGGCGATGCGGGCGATGAGGTTGTCGCGGATCTCCTCGATGCGGGAGCGTTGGTCCGGGTCCGGCCTGAGGAGTGCACATCTGACACAAGCGTGCTCATGAACACACGGGGTGGAAAATGCGCGGCCGCAGGTGCCGATGGACACCTTGCGCTTCTCGAAGTGCGCGAGGAAGGCATCCCACTCCTCCTCGGTGGGAGTTCGGTATTCTTCGCTGGGCCGGGTGGACCGGCGGCGGGCGATGAACGCCCTGTGCGCCTCGATCGTCTCGGCCGGGTAGACGGCTTTGTAGCCCATCGTTGTATCGATGTTCTTGTGTCCGCAGATCACTTGGGCGATGTGCGGTGGGAGGCCGTTCATGATGGCGTCGGTGACGAAGATCCTCCTGAAGTCGTGCGGGGAGATCGTGAGCGGTGCGCCGGCGGGGTCGGTGAGCCCGGTGGCCGTGATCGCGCCGATCAGCAACGTGCGCAGGAACGTGGGGGTGAAGGCTCGGTGCTCGGTTCCGATCTGCCTCTGGAACAGCAGCGGCATCGGCGGGTTCCAGACCTTCTCACGGACGTCGTAGAACGGGGCCAGCGGGATCGCTCCGGCGGGGCCGCGTAGCCTGCGGACGATGGCTGACAGGACGTCCGCCAGTTCCGGGCTGACCAGCAGGAGGCGCTCGGTGTCGGTCTTGGACGGGGCGATCTGGAGCAACGGAACGATCTCGCCGGTAGCCGGGAGCCGGTATTGGGTGATGCTGTGGTGGGTCAGCTCCAAGAGCTCTTCGTTGCGGATGCCCGTCAGGCGAAGGACCTCGACGGCGGCGAACGCCCAGAATGCTTCCTCCTCCTCGAAGGAGAGGTTCCGGCGTCGCCCGGTGGAGGTTTCCTCGGCCCAGGTGAGGTGTCCCGCGGCCTTGGATGTGACGGCTCGGCGAAGCGATCCTTCGGTGCCGGGGATCACCGTCCCGGGCTCGGTGGCCTGCGCAGTCCGGAGCAACTCGGCGGCCGCGAGCCTGCGGCGGTTGGCGATGCTGACCAGGACGGGGAGCACGGGAAGGCGCTCGCGGGTGCGCTGATCCATCCGTGCCTTGCGGTGCTTGCGCTCCTTGGCCTTGCGGATCTCGTCATCGCTGATCGGACAGCGGACGACCCACGGTCCCCAGCGGGCCGGTTCCTCCGTGGCCCAGTGGGCGAGGTCGAGATAGAAGGCTCGCACCCGCATCAGCTCGTCCTTGGCGTTGAGCCGGGGGCTGGCGATCTCGACCGTCGTCCCGTCGGGACCGGTGCTGGTGCGTCGCTTGGTGCTCAGGTCTTCCTTCCAGGCGCGGGCCAGCGCCGGCGGCAGCAAGAGCGTGTCGATGCCCGGTGACAGCGCTTCGACCCGCGTCCAGAACAGCCCTGCCAACGTCCGCGAGATCGCGTCCAAGCTGGCGAAGTCCAGCGAGGGCTGCCGCTCGCGGAGGTAGTCGACCAGCAGATCCCGGATCGGGCGGCACCGGATCGGGTAGCGGTCCACGAGCTCCTCGATGCTCAGCTGACCCAGGGCCTGTCCGAACGCCCGGATCGTGGCCGGGGCGTCGTCGGGGAAGATGCCCAGAGTCCGCAGCCGCAGGTAGAAGTCGACCTTGTGCTGTCCGCCGCGGACGTGGACCCGCCGTTGGGTGTCGACCAGCTCCACGCAGTCTGAAGCTCCACCCTGCGGCTGGACACTCTCCGTCTACGCCGCGAGGGTGTGACCTTGCAGGTGCCGCTGGCGGATCTCGAGGGGCGTGAGGTATCCCCACTCAGGGTGCCTGCGTAGGCGCCTGCGGTTGTAGAAGGTCTCGATGAACGCGAAGACCTCCGCGCGGGCGCTGGCGCGGTCAGGCCAGACCCGAACGCCGATCTCCTCCTTCAGCACGGCGAAGAAGCTCTCGGCGGCGGCGTTATCGTAACAGGAGCCAACTCTCCCCATCGACTGCCTCATGTCCAACTTGCTTATCTCACTGCGGAATTCACTCGATGTGTATTCGCTGCCGCGATC
>NZ_JBEPAA010000037.1:0-86467 GCF_040298365.1 Kitasatospora sp. NPDC001603 | reverse complement strand
ACATCCAGGGCGAGGTGCACGGCTGGCTCCGCCTGCCGCAGCCGCTCTCCTTCTACGCCGACAACCAGTCCGGCACCGGCAACCCGCCCCGGAACGGACGGCGGCCTCGCAGGCCAGCGCGGCCGGCCCGAACCGGCCCTGCCACTCGATGATGCCGACCGCCACCCGCACCGGGACCATGGTGTCGAACAGCAGGTAGCCGGCTAACGCGGCCGCGGCCGGCACGGCGCCGGCGATCCACGTCCACGGCGTGCCGCGCACGCCGAGCGGGACGGCGAGGAGCAGGCACAGGGCGCTGAGGCCGGCGACCACCGAGACGTCCGGGTTCTGGCCCCAGAGGGCGGCCACCAGCGGCACATGGAGCGCACCCGTCATCACCAGGGCCGCGGCGGCGGGCCACCGGAGCGGCGGGCGCTCCTCGCGGGGCCGTGCCCTCGACAGCACCCGCGCCGGCGGCAGGGCGGCGGCGTCGGGCGGGGCCTGCTCCGTGGCGGCCGCCAGGGGTTCCGTGTCGTCACCGCTCGTCGAGGGCCCGGCCGGCCGGTCCGCGACCGGGGCGGGCCGGAGCAGCTGGACGAGGTGGGCGACATCGGCCACCGGCCGCAGCGACGCGGCCGCGTGCAGGGCCGCCCGGATGCCGCTGTCGGCTTCGGCCGCGAGCAGGGTGGTGAGGTGGGCGACGTCGCCCGTGGGTCTGGTCAGGACGGCGGCGCGCAGGATCTGGTCGGCACCGGTGCTGTCGCGGGGTCTCAGGAGGATCAGGAGGCGAACCAGGTCCTCGACCGGGCGGGCGGCGACCGCTCCGTGGAGGACCGGGGCCAGGGTCGGCGTGTGGGCCGGGTTCAGGTGGCAGAGCAGATCGGCGACTTCCTCCACCGGGCGGCTGGCCGCCGCGCTCATCATCGCCGCCGCGAGGTCGCCGCCGAGCGGGACGGGGGACGGCTGGTTCACCCGCAGGGGAACGGGGGTGAGGTCGGGGGCGGCGGTGTCGGGTACGGAACCCGACCCCGAGACAGGCAGGGTTATGGTCAGGGGGCGGGACATCGAGGTCTCCTGGATCGGGGGAACGGGCCGGCGCCGGGCCGGGCGGGCGAAGGAAGCAAACGGATCTGCCCGGTTCAAGCCTGGCCCGCATTACGCCGACTGCCACTCCAGGCGATCATTCGGGCGACGTCCGGGCCGCACCGGTGCGGCGGGCCGGCGTTCCCCTCCCCAGTGAGCTGTCCCAGCACGGCCGCCTGCCGCGGCGATCACCCTTTCGGGGAGGACCTGGTCCGGACAGGCGGCGGCGGGGCGGATCCTGAGGGCGTGACCTACCAGCGGTACCACCGGTGGCGCCGGCCCGAGGAGTGCGTACCACGGGCCACGAAGCCCACCAGCCACAGCACGAGTACGGCGATCGCCACCCACCAGAGAATCTTGAGTGCGAACCCGGCGCCGAACAGGAGCAGAGCGAGCAGGAGAACGAGAAGAAGGGGAACCATCGGAACCTCCGCAGTCGGTGTCGAGCACCCGACTGCCCCGGAGGCCGCTCGCCTATTCGTACGAATCTTTCCGGCGCCCCGGGGCAGAGGCCTCGCTCTGTTCGCCGGCGGCGAGCCGTCGGCGACCGTCGCGGACGCCCCGGTCGGCGACCCCGCCTGCGTGATCGGCGGGCGCGGGGGACAGTGGTCCGAGGCGTGACGATCCGGTCCGCCCCCGTGCGTACCGGATCCCTTCGACGGAAGGTGCAGCAGTGGCAACCGACTACGACGCCCCGCGTACGAACAGCGACGACGAGGAGGTCGACAGCGTCGAGGAGTTGAAGAGGCAGCGTGCCGAGCGTTCCGGCGGGACGCCGGACGTGGACGTGGCGGAGGAGGCGGAGTCCGTGGAGCTGCCGGGCGCCGACCTCTCCGGGGAGGAGCTCACCGTCCAGGTGGTGCCCGTCCAGGGGGACGAGTTCACCTGCGCTCGGTGCTTCATGGTCCACCACCGCAGCCGCTTCTCCCGTGAGGAGGACGGGCAACCGGTCTGCCGGGACTGCGTGCCCGCCCCCGGCGACTGACCGGGCGGGCGGCGAGCGGGCGGCCCGCTACGTGCACCAGAAGAGGAACGGCGTGCAGGTGGGCGTCGGCTTCGCGGTGACGGTGGCCGAGGGGTGCGGAGCGGCCGTCGAGGGCTGCGGGGCGGTGGGCGGGGCCGGGCTCGAAGCGGCCGGGACGGGAGGCGGCGACTCCGGGGCACGACTGCTCGTCGGCGCGGCCGGGGCGGTGCTCCTGGTGACCGAGGCGGTGGCGGAGGCGGTACGGCTCGCGCCGGTGCGCTGTGTGGTCGGCGCGGCCGGGACCGTGGTCACGCCCGTCGCGGTGGGGGGCGCGGCGGAGGTCGGGCCACTCGGCGTGGGCGTCGCGACCGGCCCGCCCGCGGCCGGCGCGGGCGAGGCGCCCTCACTGCCGTTCGCGGCGAGGGCCGCGACACCGAGCCCCGCGACGGCCAGGCCGACGACGGAGAGCGCGAGCACGCCGGCCCGCCGCGCCGGCCGGCGCCCGGAACGCCGGGACCGGGCCGGTGCGGCGGACCGGCCGGCCGCCGGAGGCGGTGCCACAGCGGGCGGTGGCCCGGCGGCCGGTGGTCCCTGGGACAGCGTCAGGGTCGCGTCCGGCAGGGTCTCCCGGGTCGCCGCGGGGGCCCCGCAGCCGGGGCAGGTCATCGCGCCGTTCAGATGGCGGCGGCAGGGTGCGCAGTAGTCCATGTGGTCTTCCCGTGCTGCCGGGGTGGCCGGCCCACACCGGTCGTCGGCGGCTCCGCGCACGTCGTCGTGCGCATGCGGAGCCTAGGCAGCCCGGCTGTGAGGGTTCCAGACCCAGCTGTGACGCTTCTGCGAAGATTGCGCACCCTCCGGAGCGGCGAGCCCCCGTACCCGCGGCCGGGACAGGAGGAGGTCCGACGGGACGGCCGCCGTCCGCGAACGCCCTCGTGCCCCGCACGGCGCGCGGCCGGATGTCCGCCGGGCGTGTGGCGACGGTGGACGTCGGGGGCCGGGGCGGACCTGCCGGGCCGTCACGGCGTGCCGGTGAAAGCGCGCCGGTAGGCGCGGGGCGGGACTCCCCGGCGCCGCACGAACTGTTCGCGCAGGACGGCGGCGCTCCCGTAGCCGACCCGGCGGGCGATCTCCTCGACCGGCAGGTCGGTGGCTTCGAGGAGTTCCTCGGCCCGGCTCAGGCGCAGGTCCCGCAGCCAGGCGTGCGGGGTGGTGCCGGTCGCGGCGGTGAAGCGGCGGGCGAAGGAGCGCCTGCTCATCAGGGCGCGGCGGGCCAGTTCCGTGACGGGCAGGGGCTCGTGGAGGTGCTCGCGGGCCCAGCCGAGGACCTCGGCGAGCCGCTCGTCCTGGCCGTTCCCGGGGACGGGCGCGGCCAGGTACTGGGCCTGCCCGCCGTCGCGGTGGGAGGGCAGCACCATGTCGCGGGCGACGGCGTTGGCCAGGGCGGCGCCGTACTCCCGCCTCAGCAGGTGGAGGCAGAGGTCGAAACCCGCGGCGGCTCCGGCGCCCGTGACGACGTCTCCCTCGTCGATGTAGAGCGCGTCCGGGTCCACCGTGACGTCCGGATAGCGGTCGGCGAGCAGGTCGGCGAACCGCCAGTGGGTGGTCGCCCGCCGGCCGGTGAGCAGTCCGGCGGCGGCGAGCGCGAACGTGCCGACGCAGTGGGCCGCGACCACGGCGCCGCGCGCGTGCGCGGCCCGCAGCGCGTCGAGCACGGCGGGGGCGGGCGGTTCGCGGAATCCGGCCCCGGGCAGCGCGATGAGCAGATCGGCGCCGGCGAACCGGTCCAGACCGTGCGGGACGGCGAGCGGCACTCCGCAGTCCGTGGGCACCGGTCCGGGGCGGTCGGAGCAGAGGGCGAAGTCGAAACCGGGCACCGCCGCTCCGTGCGGACCGAACACCTCGGTGACGATGCCGACGGCGAGCATGCCCGCGCCGGGCGGGACGTAGGCGGCGACGGTCCGGAAAGGCGGCACGCAGGCAGTGTCGCACAGCGTTGGCACGAATCCTGCGGTCACCGGCAGACGTGCCACTCGTGAGGCACCGTCAAGACCGGAAGGATCGAAGCCATGACAGACGCACCGCTCGGCCGCAGCGCCGCCTTCAAGGTCCTGACCACCGGCTACGTGGGCTCCACCGGCCCCGGGGTCGCCGCCACCGTCTCCTACGTCTCCGACGCCGGACGGCACGTGATCTTCGACCCGGGCATGGTGGCGAGCCGTGACCACATCCTCGCCCCGCTCGCGGAACTGGGCCTCGGCCCCGACGACATCACCGATGTGGTGCTCAGCCACCACCACCCCGACAACACCATGAACGCGGGCCTCTTCGGCCGGGCCCGGGTGCACGACCACAAGGTCGAGTACCTGGGCGACCACTGGACCAACCGGGACGCCGAGGGCTACGAACTCACCCCGTCGCTGCGGCTGATCCGCACCCCGGGCCACAGCCCCGAGGACATCACCCTGCTGGCGGGCACGGACTCGGGCGTGGTGGCCTTCGCCGGCGACCTGTGGTGGCACGCCGACGGCCCGGCGGACGACCCGGTGGCCCCGGACCGCGAGGTGCTGCGCGCCTCCCGGCTGCGGGTGCTGGCCGCGGCGGACCTGATCGTGCCCGGCCACGGCCGGCCCTTCGTGGCGGACGACACCACCCCGCGGTAGCTGTCCGGCCGGCCCGGTCGGGCGCCGCCCGGCGGAGTCCACCGGGACCCGGAACCGCCAGGACACGAGGACGCGTCCTCGCCCGTACGAACTGCGCCGATCCCGGGGGGACCGTCCGCACTCGCACGAGTGCGCATCACCACGACGGGCGGGACGAGTCGTGGGGCCGGTGGTGCCGCGCCGCGCGACCGGGCCGCCCCGCCGCCCACGCCCACCGGCGTCGAACCCGCACGCGGCACAACGGCGAGCCGAACGCCGCGGAACGGGGAGCCGATCGCCGACGAAGGAAACCTCCGGGGCTTCGGCGGGCGTCATGGACCGGTCGGTGATGTCGGCGCGCTCCCCGTGCGGGAATGCGGGACGCGCGACCGGTTCGCGCGTGCGGACCAACCGGGTTCGGCGAATCCCGGCCGGTCCGACCCGAGGGCGCCCGCGGGGATCTCCGGCCCGCCTTCCTCGGCGCGGTCGCCCAGGTGGGCGCCCTGCTCGGCGGCGCTCCGGAGGTCCGTCGGCGCGGGTCCGGTTCCGCCGGCCCCGGCCTCGGAATCCGCTGGGCGGAGGCGGTCGGCCGACGAGTCGCCGGGCCGCTCGGAGCCGGTCCGGAATTCCGCGGTCGGCGCCGACCGGACCTCGCGCCCGGGCGGCCCGTGACGGTGGATCACCGGCGCCGTCGGGCCGTCTCGGAGCGGGCGGATGCGCGGCGTTCCGACCGATACCGATTCCCCGCGACCAGGGAATTCGGCCCACGCCGGATATCGCCCGTTCCGGCGAACACCGGAATTTCCCCGGACATGCTTCGCGCCGTTTCACCCACGGTATTTGACGGATTCTCGGCCGAGGCCGAGGACATTCCGTCCGGCTCCGTTCCGGATCGAATCACCGTCGGGCCGGTCCGCTGATACCTGTCCCGCGGTATCGGCCGGGGCAGCGCGGACCGACCGGTCTGCGCCGGCCGGTGTCCGGCCGGCGGGGCGGATGCCGGGGGCGGACACGCGGGCCGTCAAGCGACCGCGTGGGTGGGTCTCCGCCACCGCCGGGAGCGAGCGCTCCGGCCGGCGCCGGTCGCGCCGCCCGGGACGGGGGCTTGGGTCCAATGTCGGTATTGTCCGCGAACCGACGCCTGCGACAAGCGATTTGAGTGACCGCCAGCTCTGCGCCGCGGTCACTTTCGGCAGGTCGCGACCGCCCCGCCGGGGGCCGCCGAACAGTCCCTCGATGGTCTACGCCAATCCTTGACAGCGCTCACGTGGGTGCCACAGGATGATCGCCAGCCGCCGCTTACCCAGGGCGCGGAACAGGTGATTCATCCACTTCACACAGGCCGTTCACGGGGGACGGGCTGTCGACGCCCGCAATGGCGCGGGCGGCACAGTCATGTCGAAGTCTGTACACAGTTCCCTGTAGCCGCCGCATGCCATCTGCCGAACTGGCCGGGGGGCTTTCGCCTGCCCTTTCGCAGGCCCGGTCGGCCGTGCCACCAGACGAGATGAGGTTTCGTCAGACGTGCAAGGCAATGCAGACACATCAGCCGTACCCGCCGTACGAGCAGTACCCCTCGCCCGTAGACCCGAGCACGCGCCGCCGGACTTCGAAGCCGACATGTGGGCCCGGATGGCCCTGCCCGCGGCACCGTCCGAGTCGCCCGCCGAGCCGGCCGCGGCTCCGGGCCTCAGACTCGCGCTGTCCCTGCTGGAGGAAGGCGCGCTCACCAGCCGGGCCGACCGTTCCCGCAGGTCGCACGGGGCTCGGGCGGTCCCGTCCGCCGGGGCCGTGTACCCCTACGAGTTCGCCGTCCTCACCATGGAGAACGGCGCGCCGGCCGCCTTCCGGGTCGACGCCGACCGCCGTACCTGCACCCGGCTGGCCACCGGGGACGTCGCCGGAGCGCTGCACGCCTCGACGCTGGCGATCCCCGGGGACGGCGGCGCGGTCATCGTCACCCTCACCCGGCCCTGGTTGTCGATGCGCAAGTACGGCGACCGCGGCTACCTGTACACCCAGCTCGACGCCGGGCACGCCACCGGGAACCTGCTGCTGGCCACCACCGGCCGGGGCGCGCCGGGGACGCTGCGGCTGCGCTTCCCCCGCTCACCCCTCTCGGACCTGCTGGAGGCGGGCGAGAACTGCCGGGAGTTGCACTCCGCCCTCCTGGTGCCGGCGGCCGGGGCCGACGACGCCTGGACCCGCTGGACGGTGCACGACGGCGCCGCCCGGGACGGACACGCGCCCACCTGGCGGTCCTGGCTGGAGCAGACCTGCTGGGACTCCCTCTCCGCGCGGGCGGAGCACCCCGGGACGGACGGCGCACCCGACGCCCTCGCCCCCCTCGCGGACCTGCGCGACCGCGGGCGGCCGGGCGGTGGCCAGCCCGGTCTGGGCGATCCGTCCGAGTGGCCGAAGCTGCTCGCCACGCGGGCCTCCAGCAAGGCGTTCGTTCCCGGCACCGTCCCCGCGGCCGACGTCTGGCAGGCCGTCTCGGCCCTCGCCACGCCGGTGCGGACGGACCTGCCGGCCGCCTCGCCGATGGGCGCCACCCTGGTCCTGCGGTCGGCCGAGGAACCGGGGCAGAACGCCGTGCACCCGTTGACCGGCGAGGGCGCGCCGCGCACCGGCCGGCTGCCCTCCGCCGACGAGGTGGTGCGCGCCTGCATGCAGCAGCGCACCCTCGCCGGCGCCGCCGCCGTGGTGCTGCTCCACGCACCGCGCACCGCTCTCACCGACGGCGCCGGCGACTCGGCCGCCGGCGCCGAGGACCTCCGCGAACTGGCCTTCCGCTGCGGCGCCCTGGGGCAGCTGCTCTATCTGGGGGCGAACCGCGCCGGGATCGGCGTGACCGGCGTCGGGGGGTTCGACGCGGCGCTCTGGCACACCCTGGCCGGGCTGCCGGAGAGCGACGAGATCCTCTACGTCCTGGTGCTCGGCCGCCCGGACGACTCCGGCGTCAAGCTCGACCGGCTCGCCACCGCCCATGCCCAGAACGAGCGGTGAGGCCACGATGAACGCCGTCCTTCCCCACGCCTTCACGGACGCCCTCGCCCGCCACGGCGACCGCGTGGCGGTCACCGACCCCGACGCGTCGCTCAGCTACGCCGAACTGGCCGACCGGGCCCGGGCCGCCGCCGCCCGCCTCGCCCCGTACGGCGTGGCCGGCGACCGACTGCGGATCGGCCTGTACGCCACCAACTCCACCGACTACGTGGTGGGTTACCTGGCGGCACTGTTCGCCGGCGCGGTCCCCTTCCTGGCCGACTCGGCCTTCGGACCGTTCGAGCTGTCCCGGATCGCCGAGGACTGCGGGCTGGACCTGCTGATCCACGCGCCGGACGCCGACGTCGAGCAGGTCACCGCGGAAGTCCTCACGACGGGAGGCGAGTTCGGCGCCCTCACGGTCAGCCGGGTGCGCCGCTCCGCCACCCCTCCCCCGCCGCTGCTGCCCGGCACCGAGGTGTGCCGCTTCACCTCCGGCTCCACCGGCCGGCCCAACTGCATCGAGTTCTCCGGCACGGCCGTGCTCGCGGCGGCCCGCAACTGGGCCGAGGGCACCGGGCTCTCGGCCCAGGACCGGATCGCCTGCCTGGCCGCGCTCTCCAACGGCCTGGCCTTCAACACCTCGCTGCTGGCGGCCTTCCTGCCCGGTGCCTCGCTGCACCTGTCACGCGGCCTGCCGACCGCCTCCCGGATCGTGCGGCTGCTGGAGAGCACCGGCGCCACCCGCCTGGTGGCGTTCCCCGCGCTGTACGAGTCGATCGTGCGGCGCTCCTCGACCGGGGGCTTCACGGGTGTCCGGGCCGCGATCTCCTCCGGCGCCCCGCTGCGCGACAGCGTCCGCGAGGAGTTCACCCGGCTCACCGGCGTACCGGTCCACAACTACTACGGCGTGGCCGAGGCCGGGCCCCTGACCTACGCGGTCGACGGTGACGGCACCGGGCTCGGCACCGCGCTGCCCGGCGTGGACCTGATCGCCGACGAGCAGGGCGTCCGGGTCCGGAGCGAGTCCATGGGCTCGCGCTACCTCAACGCGCCCGGCGTCTTCGAGGAGCGGATCGACGCCGAGGGCCGCTACCGCACCGGCGACCAGGGCCACCTGGTCGACGGCGTGCTCCACCTGACCGGGCGCACCGGGCGGCTGGTCAACGTCGGCGGGCGCAAGATCGACCCGATCGAGGTCACCGAGGTGCTGCGCGAGGCCGCCGGGGTGCTGGACGCGGTCGCCTTCGAGGCCGAGAGCCGGCACGGCGAGCCGATCCTGGCCGCCGTCGTCGCCGTCGGGCCCGGTCCGACCGCGCAGTCCCTGCGCAGCCACTGCTCGGCGGTGCTGCCCTCCTTCAAGGTGCCCTCGGTCCTCCACCTGGTGGACCGGATCCCGGTGAACTCGATCGGCAAGCCGTCCGTCGAGCGCCTGCGGCGGCTGCTCGCCGACGCCCAGAGCAACTGACCCCCTCCCCCAGCCCAGGAGAACCCCATGGACACCAGCTCCCTCCACACCAAGATCCTCGACCTCGCGGTCGCGGCCGGCGACGGCAGCTTCACGGCCCGCGAGCTCGCCGAGGCCGGCTACTCGCTGCGCGCGGTCAGCTTCTCCTCGCTCTCCTACATGCGCCTGATCGACAGCATCGAGAACGACCTCGGCGTCTACCTGGACCCGGAGGTCGACGCCGAGCACTACGAGACCATCGACAGCGTCGCGGCGCTGGTGGTCGCCAGCGGTGTCGGCGCCGATGCCTGAGGCACCCGCGACCGGCGGCCCCACCCTGGGCGTCGTCGGTCGCGGGCGGCTCGGCGCGGCGCTGCTGGCGGCCTGCCGGGCGGACGGCACGCGGGTGTCGCTGACCGCCTCCCGCGGCGGCGGCTGGCAGGTCGACGCCGTGCCCGACGTCCTCGTCGACGCCAGCGCGCCCGACGCGCACCCGGACGTGCTCGAGTACTGCGCGACGCACCGGGTGCCGCTCGTCGCCTGCGTCTCCAACCTGACGGACGCCCAGTGGACGTCCCTGGCGGAGCTGGCGACGGTGGTCCCGGTGGTCCGGGCCACCAACCTCTCCTTCGCCCACTACCTCCAGCTGCGCATCGCCGAGTTCACCGCGGCCCTCACCCGGGGTCCGCTCGGCGCGGCCACCACCACCGTCCGGGAGCGGCACCCGATCGGCAAGGCGCACCGGCCGAGCGCCACCGCCGTGGTCCTGGCCCGGGCCTGGGCCGGCGCGAGCGGCCGGGAGGTGGCCGACATCGCCGACGAGCGCGCCGGACTCCCCGTCAGCGAACACGAGTTGACCCACACCTGGGACGGCGAGTCGCTGCACGTACGGCACCACGTCGGCAGCTGGGCGGTGCCGGCCAGGGGTGCGCTGACGGCCGCCGACTGGGCCCGCACCGCGCCTCCCGGCCTGGTCACCATGCGGACCGTCTACGACGACCTGACAGCAAGGAGCACGCCATGACCACCGCAGAGGGGCGGCCGCTGAGCCCCGCCGAACGCCGGCTCGTCCTCCAGGTCGCGGTCGGCGCGCGGATGCTCTCCCTCGACGGGCACGACGACTTCAACCAGGGCCAGATCTCGGCCCGGATCCCCGGCCGGGACGAGTTCTTCATCAAGGGCGCCCTGGTCGGCTTCGACGAGGCCGCCCCGGCCGACGTGGTCCGCTGCCCGGTGGACCACACGCTGCCCGCCCCGCCGCTGGCGCCCCCGGAGCTGCCGCTCCACCAGGCGATCTACCGGGCGCGCCCGGACGTCAACGGCATCGTGCACAGCCACGCGCCGTACACCCTGCTGTACGGGGCCACCGACCTGCCGATGCGCCCGATCTCGCACGACGGCGCGTACTTCCGGGACCGGATCGGGCTGTTCACCGAGACCAGCAACACCGTCCTGGACATCGAGACCGGTGACCACATCGCCAAGGACCTCGACGACCACCCGGCCGTCCTGCTCCGGAACCACGGCGGCGTGATCGTCGGCAAGAGCGTGCGGCACGCCGCCGTCTTCGCCCAGGTGCTGGAGCGCGCCTGCCGGCTCCAGCTGACCGCCGAGGGCACCGGCGTCCCGTACACCTGGTCCACCGAGCAGGACGTGGCCGCCAAGCAGGACTTCATCTACGCCGACCTCTCCGTCCGCTCGTACTGGGACTACGCCGTCCGCCGGGTCGGCCGGCACTGGCCCGAGACCGTCGACTGGGCCCGCGGCTGACCCGCGGGCCCGCCACGGGCCGCCCCTCGGGGCGGCCGGAGATCCCCCCACCACCCCCGCAGACACGCACAGAGCCGGAGCGCCATGCCGACCTTGACCACCACCACCGACCCGCCGCGCCACGACCGCGCCCGGGTGCAGCGACGGACCGTCCGGACGCTCGTCGTCGCCGAGGTGATCAGCGGCAGCGGCATCGCCACGGGCTTCGCCGTCACCAGTCTGCTGGCCGAGGACCTCGGCGGGAGCGCCACCCTCGCCGGCCTGTCGCAGACCGCGGCGACGCTCGGCGGCGCGGCCGCGGTGGGGGCGATCGCGGCGATCACCCACGTCCGGGGGCGCCGGCCCGGGCTGGCCACCGGCTACCTGGCCGCCACGGTGGGCGCGGTGGCCTGCGTGGTGGCCGCCGTGGTGCACAGCTTCCCGCTGTTCCTGGTCGGCATGGTGCTCTACGGCGCCGCCGGGGCGACCGGCCTGCAGGCCCGCTTCGCCGCCGCCGACCTGGCCGAACCGCAGCACCGGGGCCGGGCGATGTCGCTCGTGCTCACCACCACCGTGGTCGGCGCCGTGATCGGCCCCAACCTCACCGGGCCCGGCGCGGCGATCGCCGAACACCTGGGCCTGCCGCCGCTCTCCGGCACCTACCTGTTCGCGGTCGTCGGCTTCGCGATCGCGTTCACCGCGATCGCCGTCCTGCTGCGCCCCGACCCGCTGCTGCTGGCCCGCGGGCAGGACGAGGCCGGGGAGCGGGAGAAGCCGCCCCCGCTGCGCACCATGCTGAAGGCGCTGCGCGGCAACCGGCCGGCCGTGCTGGCGATCCTCAGCATCGTCGCCGGACACCTGGTGATGATCGCCGTGATGTCGATGACCGGCATCCACATGCACCACGCCGGTACCGGCCTGGGCGTGATCGGCATGGTGCTCAGCGGCCACCTCGCCGGGATGTACGGCTTCTCCACCCTGTTCGGCTGGGCCGTGGACCGCTTCCGGAGCACCCCGGTGCTCTACGGGGGCACCGCCGCGATGCTGCTGTCGCTGTGGCTCTGCGGCACCGCCGACGGCGACGACGTCGTCCAGCTCTCCATCGCGCTGGCGCTGCTGGGGCTCTCCTGGTCGGCGGTGCTGGTGGCGGCCTCGGTCCTGCTCTCCGAGACCGTGCCGGTCGCCGAACTCCCGGCCGCCCAGGGGTTCTCCGACATGGCGATGAACCTGGCCGCGGCCGCGGGCGCCGCACTGTCCGGCGTCGTCCTGGAACGCCTCGGCTTCGCCACCCTGAGCGCGCTGTCCGCGATCGTCCTGCTGCTGCCCCTGCTCGCCCACCCCGCGCTGCACCCGAAGTCCGACCGATCCGCCTGACTCCCCGGCCGCCCCGGGCCTCTCCCTGCGAACGGACCGCCACACCATGACGATCCCCACCACCGTCCACGTCACCCGGCCGGAACCCAACACCTCCACCGAAGTCCGCCCCGCCACCCGGGGCGCGGCCGTCCCGGCCACCCACACCCAGCGGGAGCGCCTGCTCTGGGGCCGGCACGTGCACCAGGTGAACAACAACATCGCGCTCGGCCTGCGCTTCGACGGGCCGCTCGACATCGCCCTGCTGGAGCGCAGTCTGAACCTGCTGGCCGAGCGCCACGAGACCCTGCGCACCGTCTTCCCCGAGGTGGACGAGGCGGCCGGGGAGGAGCACGTGATGCTGCTGCTCCCGCCGCAGCCGCGCGCCCTACCCGTCCTGGAGGCGCCCGACGAGCCGGCGCGGACCCGCCTGCCACGGGTGCTGGCCCTGCTCGCCGAGCATGCCAACCAGCCCTTCGACCTGGCCGCCGGCCCGCTGTTCCGCCCCGTGCTCGGCCGGGTGAGCGAGAGCCTGCACGTGCTCTCGATGACCACCGACCACATCGTCTTCGACGCCTGGTCGGCCCGGATCATGATCAACGACCTGCTGACCATCTACGCCACCGAGCAGGGCGACGCCGTCCCCACGCTCCCCGAACTCGCCGTCCAGTTCCCCGACTTCGCGCTCTGGCAGCACGGCCACCTGAACGGCGTCCAGCTGGAGCGCCAGCTCGGCTACTGGCGCAAGCAGCTCGACGGCATCACCCCGATCCCCGCCTCCGGCCTGGCCGACCCGCAGGCGCCGACCGGCGCCGAGCCGGGCGTGACCAAACTGCTCGAACCGATCGGACCGGAACTGAGCGCCACCGTCGAGGAGTTCGCCGTCCAGGAGCGGGTGACCTCGGCCGTGGTGGTCTCCGCGGCGCTCAAGGCGGCCATGTGGCGGCTGCGCCTGGAGACGGTGGGCGAGGACGCCGCCGGCGACGTGGCGACCTTCGGTTCGCTCGCCAACCGGACCCGGCCGGAGACCGACGCGATGGTCGGCTACGTGGCCACCCCGGCCACCTTCCGCACCCGCTTCACCGGCGCGACGCCGTTCGGCGAACTCGTCCGCCTGGAGGCGCAGACGCTGTTCAACGCGATGCGCCACCAGCGGATCCCGTTCTCGCTGATCAGCCGGGAACTCGCCCCCGAGCAGTACGGCATCCGCTTCCGCGAGCCCGGCAGCGTACCGGTCTACCTCAACTTCGACATGGACATGGTGGAGGACGAGCGCGAGCCGCTGCTCCAGCCCACCGGCCTCGGCGTGCAGCCGATCGGCATCCCGATGCCCGAAGTCCCGCGCGGCGGCCTGCGGGTCATCGGCTACCAGCGCAAGGACGGCATCGCGCTCGAACTCCGCTACCGCCACGACCTCTACGGCCGCGACTGGTCCACGCGCTTCGTCCGCCTGATCCACGCGTTCCTGCAGCACGGCGTGGACGCGCCCGGCACCCCGATCGAGGAGCTCCCCGCATGACCGCCACCCCCGACCTGCCCCGACTGATCGCCGTCGACCTCGACGGCACCCTGCTGCGCCCCGACTACTCGGTCGCCCCGCGGACCCGCCGGGCCGTCGCCCTGGCCCACGAGCAGGGCATCGAGACGGTCTTCGTGACCGTCCGCCACGCCGCCGCCATCGAGTACATCGTCGAGGCCCTGGACCTGACCGGCGAGGCGATCTGCTGCGGCGGCGCCGCACTCTGGCAGGTGCCGTCGATGGAGCTGACCGAGGCGTCCACGATCGACGCCGCGACCGCGCGCGAGACGGCCGCCCGGCTGAAGCGGGCGCTGCCGGACGCCAGGATCGGCTGGATGCTGGCGGACCGCCGGGTCGGCTACGCGCCCGACTACCCCGAGCCGCTGCTGATCGGCGAGTCCTACCGCGCCGACCCGGAGACCATCGACGTCCCGGTGCTCAAGCTCTTCGCCGTCACACCCCGGCTGCGCGAGATCGACACGGCGGAGGTCGAGGAGATCCTCGGCGGGCTGGTCACCGTCTCCCACCACCACAGCGGTGTGGTCGACCTGGTCGCCCACGGGGTGAGCAAGATCGCCGCGCTGGAGAAGCTCTGCGCCGGGCGCGGCATCGCCCCCTCGGAGGTGATCGCCTTCGGCGACGCCCGGACCGACCTGGACATGATCCGCTGGGCCGGCCGCGGGGTGTTCATGGCGAACGCCGACCCCGCCCTGCACGCCGAGGCCGACCTGATCGCGCCCTCCAACGAGGAGGACGGCGTCGCCGTCGTCCTGGAGAACCTGCTGCGGTCGCAGCACCCGACGCTCACCGAGGTGGCCCGATGAAGGTCCAGCGCATCCTGCCCACCGAGGAGGCCGCCGACCTGCTCGACCTGGTCCGGGACCTCACCGCCAACGAACTCGCCCCGAGGGTCGCCGAGTTCGAGGCCAACCACGAGTTCCCCCGGGAGGTCGTGCGGACCCTCGGCAAGGCCGGACTGCTGAGCCTGCCCTACCCCGAGGAGTACGGCGGCGGCGGGCAGCCGTACGAGGTCTACCTCCAGGCGCTGGAGGAGGTCGCCTACCACTGGCTCGCCGTGGCCGAGTCGGTCAACGTGCACAACCTCGCCTGCTTCGGCACCGCCACCTACGGCACCCGGGCCCAGCGCGAGGAACTGCTGCCCGCCATGCTCGGCGGGGAACTCCTCGGCGCCTACTGCCTGTCCGAGCCGGAGGCCGGTTCGGACGCGGCCTCGCTCACCACCAAGGCGGTCAAGGAGGACGGCGGCTACCGGATCTCGGGGACCAAGTCCTGGGTCACCCACGCCGGTTACGCGGACTTCTACAACGTGTTCAGCCGGACCGGCGGGCCGGGCGCCCGCGGCCTCTCCTGCCTGGTGGTGCCCGGCGGCACACCCGGCATGGTGGTGCACGAGCGGGAGAAGAAGCTCGGCGTCTGGTCCTCCCCCACCGCCCAGATCGGCTTCGACTCCGTCCAGGTCCCCGCGGACCGGCTGATCGGCCGCGAGGGCAAGGGCTTCCTGATCGCGATGGGCGCGCTGGACTGCGGCCGGCTCGGCATCGCCGCCTGCGCGGTCGGCCTCGCCCAGGCCGCCGTCGACTACGCGGTGCGGTACGCCAAGGAGCGCCGGCAGTTCGGCGAGCGGATCATCTCCTTCCAGGGCATCGGCTTCATGCTGGCCGACATGGCCACCCAGGTCGCCGCCGCGCGGGCGCTCACCCTGGCGGCCGCCCGCCTCAAGGACGCCGGCCTGCCCTACTCGCTGGAGGCGGCCAAGGCGAAGCTCTTCGCCACCGACATGGCGATGAAGGTGACCACCGACGCCGTCCAGGTGCTCGGCGGCGCGGGCTACGTGGCCGACCACCCGGTGGAGCGCTGGATGCGTGAGGCCAAGCTGCTGCAGATCGTCGAGGGGACCAACCAGATCCAGCGGCTGGTCATCGCCCAGGGCCTGGCCTGACACCGCGGTGTGGTGCGCCCGGCCGGACCGGTCGGGCGCACCGCACCGTCACGCTCTCCCGCCCGGGCCCGGACTCCCGACAGCGCCGCGGGGCGGGCGCTCCGGCGTCGACCGGGGCTACGCGCCGGGGTGCGCCGGCAGGGCGAGCCAGCGCGACCAGGAGATCTCGCGGCCGACGAAGCGCGGCCGCCCGAACGGCCAGTCGGCGGCGATCCACTCCGGTACCAGCGCGTCCAGCGCCCGCTCGACCCCGCTGCCCACCAGCTCGTCCACCACCCACCAGGAGATCTCGGCGTCCGCGCCGGCCCGCTCCGGCGGGTCGATGTAGACGCAGCCCAGCAGGGCCGTCTCCGCCGTGTCGAACAGCGCGTAGTTGAAGGACCGGTGTGCGGCGATCTCCTTCTCGTGCCGCAACAGGTCGGCCTGGTCGGCCTCGTAGGTCATGGTGGCCGCGGGCCAGCCCCAGGCCGGGCCGAAGAGGGTCCACAGCCGCTCGCGCGAGCCCATCACCGCCGGATAGTCCAGCGGGGTGTCCGCCTCCCGGATCGGCCGCAGATGATGACCGCCACCCGGCAGCGGCACCAGGACGGGGTGGACGAAGTCGTCGGGAAGCCAGTTCATGGCGCCCGACCGTAGCACCGCGCGGGCGTCCGGGCTCCTGGATTTCCCCCGCACCCCCGCCCGGTGGTCACCGCCGGGTCCAGGCCCGGCACGCCATCTCGTGCCAGGTCGTGCGCACGGCCGCGCCGCCCAGCGTGAGGTGCTGGCTGGACCAGGTCCGACAGCACCCGCCCGTCACGCGCGGCCGGGCCGGTGCCGCCGGCCTCGCCACGCGGACCGGGGCGGCCGGGGAGGCCGCGGAGGCCGGGGAGGCCGGACGGCGCCGGCGTAGTGGACCACTGGTCGAAGGTGTCGTCATGCCGCAGGCTCTGCCCGCGTCGCCGGGGCACCGAACCCCGCCGCCACTCGAACGGCCCAGCCCAAACCGCCCCCAGGCGTACGCTGCGCCGCACCGGACAGCCGGAGGCCGGGCGGGCGTGCCCGCCCGGGGGCGCCCGGCGTCGACCCGGGGACCGACGGATAATGGCCTGGCCGCAGGCCACCCGCGCCGGTGGCCGTGACCGACGGAGAGGCGGAGAACGGATGACCCTGGACGAGGGCCGACGCGTGAGGTTGGCCGAGGACCTGGCGATCGGCGAGGCGGTCGCCGGGGAACCCGGGGCCGTCGTCGGGTTCCTCTCGCTGGGGGCCGGGGCGGAGGGCACCGTCGAGCGGGTGGACGGGGAGCTCCCGGAGAGCACGGAGGTCCGCGAGTACCAGCGGCTCAAGGCACTGTTCGAGGACTACGGGCACACCATGCCGGCGGCGAGCCGGGAGCGGCTGGAGACGGAGATCGCCGCGCTGGAGCCGGCGTGGGCCGCGTACCGGGAGCGGGGGCGGCGGGTGACGGTCCGGGTCCGGCTGGACAGCGGCTTCGTCCTCGACGGGCTGCACCAGGACGTCCTCACCCCGCTGTGACGCAGGGCGTCCCGGTGCGACGGCGGCGGCCGGGGCCCCTCGGCGGGCGGAGAAGCCCGGTCACGGGACGGCCGGTGGCACCGGTGCCCCGTCCGGTCGGGCGGGGCAGGCCTCCCGGGGGCAGCGGAGGAGCCGGGGCCGGCTCCGGCCCGCACCACCCGTACGCTGGTGGCCGGTCCCCTCGCGTCGACGAGCGCGAGGGGGCCGACCATCTTCGCGGGCCGTCCACGGCCGGGGGCCGCCGGGGCAGGGCGGGTGGAGCGGGGTCGGGGCGCGGCGGGTGGAGCCGGGGCGGCATACGATCGGCGGGTGTCGGAACGCAACGATCCCTCGTCATCGGCTCTGTCGGCCTCGGTGGCCGCAGCGGCCTCGTCCGTGTCGTCCTCGCCCTCGTGGTCCCGGTGGTCCGAGGACTCCACCCTCTCGATCGGCTCGGTGGTCTCGGTGCTGTCGATCGGTTCGGTCGGCTCGGTGCTCTCGGTGGGGTCGGTCGGCAGCGTGCTGTCGATCGGCTCTGCCGGTTCGGCCCTGTCCGTGCTGTCCGCCGGGTCGTGGCTCTCCCTCGGGTCACTGCTGTCCGCCAACTCGCGCTGGTCGGTGCTGTCCTGGCGCTCCCGCCACGGGCTGATGGCCGCCGGTGCGGTGGCCGTCGCCGCGGGCGCCGCGCTCGTCGGCGGTCCGCGGCCGCGGCGCGCCCGGTAGTGGCCGGCCCGCGCCCGACGCGCGCTTCGCTGCGGCGGCTGATACGGAACCCGGCGTTCTGGTTCGTCGCCGTGCTCGCCGTGATGTGGCCGGTCCTGCGGCTGCTGCCGCCCGAGCAGGTGCTGGCACTGCGGGAGTGGGCGTCGACCAACCTCGACAACCTGCGCCTCTGGCCGTCGGGGCACCCGGTCGAAGCCCTGACGGTGTCCGTGTTCGTACCGCAGAGCACCCTCTGGGTGTGGCCGGTCTTCGCGCTGTCCGTGTTCGCCGTGGTGTCGGCGCTCGGCGCCCGCCGCGCGGTGGCAGGACTGGCCCTGGCCCACCTGACCGCGACCGGGCTGACGGAGGCGCTGGTGTGGTGGCGCATCGAGCACGGCGAACTGCCCGCCGCCGAGGCGCACGTGCTGGACACCGGCCCGTCCTACGTGGTGGTCGCCGCGCTGGCGGTGGCGATCGTAGTGGCCCGTCCGGCGTGGTCGCGGGCGGTGTGGCTGGTGATGCTGGCGGTGGCCGCACCGGACCTGCTGTCCGGGCTCGGGGACGGCGAGGTGTCCGCGGTGGGCCATGTGCTCGCCTTCGCCGCCGGCCTGGCCATCGCGGGCGCCCACCGGCTCGGCCTGCCACCGGTGGCCCGCCGGGCCCGTCCGGGCACGGCGCCGGCGCCGTCCGGAGGCCCTCGCCGCTGAAGCCCTCACCCCTGAGGGCGCCGCCGCTCCGGGTGGCGGCCCCTCGACGGGCCGGCCGCCGCAGGTCGTCCCACGCGCGGGGGCGCCGGGCCGGGGACACCGAGAGCCCGTGCCTGCGGGGCGGGATCGTCTGCCGTCAGAACGCGGTGCGGTCGGCGCTGCGGGGGTCGTCGGCCGCCGTGTGGCCGTCGTAGAGGCCGGTGCGGGCGAGGCGGCGCCAGGGGCGGACGAGGTGCAGGGCGGTGTGGATGTCGGGCTCGGTGCTGTCGAGGTCGAGGTCGGCGATGGCGAGGCCGGGCCGGCCGTCGCCGGGGCAGCGCGCGAGCCAGCGGCCGCCCGGGGCGACCAGGCCGGCGGGGACGGTGGCGCTGTACTGGGCGGGCAGGGCGTAGCCGAGCCAGTACGAGTGGAGGTTTGCGTAGGCCTGGGCGAGGGTGGCGCGGGCGGCGTCGTCGACCATGACGGAGAGCAGGACGCAGTCGACGTCCAGGGCCTCGTACTCGGCGAACAGGGCGGGGAAGTTCGCCTCGACGCACAGGGCGGTTCCGAAGCGGATGCCGTCCACGTCGAAGACGAGCGGGTCGGTGCCCGGGGTGTAGAGGTAGGAGAGCTCCGTGTGCGAGAGGAAACGCTTGTCGTAACGGGCGCTGAGGCGGCCCTGGTCCGAGACCACGTAGAGGCTGTTGTGCGGGCGGCCGGGGGCGGTGAGGGGGTGGATCGAGCCGAACACCGTCCACAGGGCCAGCTCCCCCGCGAGCGCGGCGACCGCCTCCGCCTCCTCGCGCAGGACGTCCCAGGCGGCCCCCTCCCAGTTCGCCGGGCCGAGGCCTCCCTCCGGGCGGCCGGCGACCACGTGCTTGTCCGGGTAGACGAGCGAGCCCTCCGGGAACTGCACCAACCGGACGCCCGCACCCGCCGCCTGACGCATCAGCGCCCGCATCTGCCGCCCGGCGCCCCGGATCGCCTCCCCGTCCCGCGGGTCCTCCGGGACCGTGCTCTGCGCCACCGCCAACCGCAATGTCCTCGCCATCGGGCGACGATACAACGCCACGCTCGCCGGCCCTGGGGAACGGCCGCGGACGGCCGCGGACGGCCGCCGTTGACCGGATCCCGCACGAGCGGATCAGGCCATCGACCGGCCCCCGTCCCGCACCTCGGATCATGCGGACGAGCCGCGGCCCCGCCCTCCGGGTGCCGCGGCTCGCCGTTCCGGACCGGGGAGGTCAGCGGGCGAACTTCTGCCGGGCGGCCGGGGTCACCGGGGTGAAGAAGTTCACCAGGTTGCCGTCCGGGTCGCGGAGGAGGAGCGAGCGGTTGCCCCAGGGCATGGTGGTGGGCTCGTTGACGAAGTCCTCCACGACGCCGGTCAGGTCGCGGTGCACGCGGTCGACGTCGTCGACGAGGAACTCGATGACGACGCTGCGGTTCGCGCCCGGCTCGGCCGAGCCGGGCGCGAAGAGCGGGACGGTGCGGGTGCTGCCGATGGCGAGCGCGGCCGTGGCGGTGGTGAGTTCGGCGAAGTCTTCGTTGGCCCACTGCGCCGTCACGCCGGTGGCGCGCTCGTAGAAGCCGACCAGTCGTGCGACGTCGGCCGTGATGACGCGGATCGAGACGAGGTTCACGGGTGTTTCTCCTGGGGTACGTCGTGCTGTCGACCACACGTTATGGCCGATACCGGACAGAATCGGCCCGGTATCGGCGGGAGGATTCCGGGCAGGCCGCGACCGGTCACCGGCTGCTCGAACCCCATCGGCGGAGGGAACGGCCCGAACCCTCGGTACGGGCGGCAACCCGCTTGCCAGCGGCCGGAGTTACAGCCTTCCCGAGGCGTAGCGGACCGGTGACGTACCGACCGTGGCCGTGAAATCGCGGGTGAGGTGGGCCTGATCGGCGTAGCCGAGGTCGGCGGCGAGCGCCGCCCAGTCGATGTCGGTACCGCGGTCGGCTCGCTCGGCGGCCTCGTGCAGGCGGGCCCGGCGCAGCACCCACTTCGGGGTGGCCCCGACGTACTCGGCGAACAGCCGCTGCAGGCGGCGCACGGTGATGCCGAACTCCTCGGCCAGTTGGTCGACCCGGCGCAGATCGGTGGTACTAGCGATCCGCTCGACCATCGCGGCGACCTGCTCGGCCACCGGGTCGGGCGCGGGCGACCGGGCGAGCAGGAAGGAGTCCACCCGGGCGGCGAGGGCGTCGAGGCACCCGGCACCGCGGAGCACCTCGTCGTTGAGCCGGTCCGCCCCGGGGCCGAAGACCTCGGCGGCCGGGACGATCCGGTCGGCCAGGTCGGCCACCGGGCGGTCGGTGAACGGGCGGAAGCCGCCGGGGCGGAACTTGGCTCCGAGCACGTGGCCGGCCCCCTCCAGCCTGCGGACGAAGAGGGACTTGGCGACCCCGTGGACGTGGGCCGCCGGCGCCTCCAGGACGAGGTGGACGCTGGGGTGGACGAGCACCTTCTGCTCGTGGGCGGGCAGGCCGTCCCGGTTCCAGCGCACCAGCCAGTAGAACTCGACGAAAGGCGCCAGCTCCGGGGCGGGCTCGTACCGGGTCAGGCTGATCGCGGCCGCGGCCCGGTCGGGATGGAGCACTCCGCGTCCGAGCTCCGGGAAGGTCATGCCGCCAGGCTAGCCGTCGCGTTTGTTCAAGACGGCGCCCGGCCCCCGGGGCGAGGATCGACACATGAACGGTCACGCACTCCACCCCCTCATGTCCCGCGCCGCAGCGGAGGCCGCGCGCATCGCCCGCGGTGTCCGACCGGAGCACCTGGACGGGCCGACGCCCTGCACCGCGTTCGACACCAGGACCCTGGTCAACCACTGGGTGCTGTACACCTCCCACGGCCTCGAACGCCGGGCACGCCGGGAGCCGCTGCCGGAGGAGCTGGTGGCGCGCGACTTCACCGCCGACCCCGGTTGGGCGCTCGCCTACGCGGACCAGCTCGACCGTGCCGTGGCGGCCTGGTCGGACCCGGCCGCCTGGGAGGGGGAGATCGATCTGGGCGGGATGACCGTGTCAGCGGCATCGGTCGCCCGGATGGTGGTCAAAGAGATGGTGCTCCACGGCTGGGACGTCGCCCGGGCCACCGGCCGGCAGGCGGACGTCGACGACGATCTGGCCCGTCTGGTTCTCACGGTGGTCGAGGAGAACGCCGAGATCTACCGCCAGTACGGCGGCTTCGCCGAGGCGGTGCCGGTGCCCGCCACCGCCTCGTCCCTCGACCGCGCCCTCGCCGCCTCCGGCCGCGACCCGGGCTGGGAGCGTTCCACGGGCTGAGTTCCCGACGCCCGCCGTCGGTACGGCGGGCGCACCGACGGCGGACGAACCGACCGCGGGCGAGCCGACGGCGCTCGCAGCGGCCCTCGCGCGGCCACGAGCGGCGTGAGCCACCGGAAGCCGACCGGACGCTCCCGCCCGGACGTCGTGTTCCACCGCGGCTGAGACCCGCGGCTGAGACCCGCAAGCTGAGCCACGGGGCGCAGGCCCGGGGCCGTGGTGCGCTCCTGGCCAGGGCAGGACGCCCGGGTCGGGGTCGCTAGGCGACCTGCCCGCCCGCGTTGCGGATCAGTCGCTGGAGCACTTTCACGGCGGTGACGTAGTCCGCGTCGTCGATGCCTTCGTGGAGGGCGGCACGGATCGCGGGGGCGTTGCGCGCCAGGTCCACGCGGGCCCGCTCCCCCTCCTCGGTGAGCCGGAGCCGGTCCCCGGTGTCCCGGCTCAGCCAGCCGCGCTCCAGGAGCACCGCGGCCTCCGCCACCAGATCGTCCTCGGGCCGCAGGTACGAGGCCATCGCCTCCCGCAGTTCGGACAGTGTCATGCTCGCGCCGTCGGGCGAGATGTCGTTCACCGACAGATTGCGCAGCAGCCAGAACTGCGGCTGCGTGTAGCCCTTCTCGGCCTGCCGGGCCCGGGTGAACGCGATGAGCGACTCGTAGGCGACACCGGTCCAGTACGCGGCGGGCTGGCCGGCGAGTTCGGCGTCGGACATCTGCTGGGTCGTCATGGGGTGTCCCCTCGTGGTGCTCAGGTGCAATCCGCGGGCCCGGCACCTGCCGGGCGGGTCATACGAAGACCGTAGAACCTCAAGTCCGGTTGAAGGCAAGCCGGCCCGCGGTGTGGGCACCCGGGTCGGTCGCTACCTGGCCGTCGGCCTCGCCCTGGCCGTGCTCACCACGGGTTACCAGGTGTCGGCGGCGCTGGGGACGGCGCCCTACCCCCACTTCCGCGAACCGACGTTCCTCTACACGCTCTACAACGCGGTGGAGAGCCCGGCCGGATCGATCGGCTTGGCGCTGCTGCTGCTCGCCCGGATCGAACGCAGCTGGCTGCTCCTCGCCACCACCTGCGCCTACCTGGCCCTGCTGCTCGACTTCGACAACCGCCCCGCCGCCTCCGCGTGGGGCGGCTGGGACCTCCTGTTCTCGGGGGGCGTGCTGCTGCTCGGCAGTGCCGTCCTCGCCCTGCGGCAGCGGTTCCAGAGCCGGTCAGCCGGATGAGCGAGCATCCCACCAGCAGCCTCGACGACGTCGTGCACCAACGGGTGCGCCTGGGCATCCTCGCGGTGGCCAAGGAAGCCCGGCGGGTGGAGTTCACCTTCCTGCGCGACACGCTCGGTCTCACCGCCGGTAACCTCTCCCAGCACCTCGGTGTCCTGGAGAAGGCGGGCCTGGTCACGATCGACAAGGGCTACGAGGGCAGACGCGCCCGCACCTGGATCCATCTCACCAAGGCGGGCAAGCAGGCGCTGCACGACGAGGTCACGGCGCTCAAGGCGCTGATCCGGCAACTCGAAGGACCAGCGGCGCTTCCGGGGCCCGAGGAGCATGACGGACACGACGCGCAAGCCCGTCGGGCGGAGGACGGCACTCCGTAGCGACGGCACGAGGCCCTGCCGCGCGCCGTGAGCCGGGTGGCCGCCCGCTCTCCCCTGCCCGGTCGGGGCGACAGGCCACGGCCGGGCGCCCCGACCACCGGGCCCGGGGGGCGGGTGTTGCAGATGCCGTAGCGGCATGTGGTGTCGTCGAGGGCACCACGGCACGAAAGGCCCTGTCTGCGATGGACCGCCTCGACGCGGCCGGCGCCGCGCTCGACGACGGCGTCGACCGACCTCGACCGCGCCAACGCCGCCGACCACCTCTCCTTCGGCGGCGGTTCCCACTACTGCCCCGCCACCGCGCTCGGACGCGTCCACGCCCGGATCGCCCTGGAGACCCTGCTCGACCGGCTGCCGGACCTCGAACTCGCCGTTCCCGCCGCTCAACTGGTCTGGCGGACGGGCTTCATGAAGCGGACTCCCGAACGGCTCCCGGTGATGTGGTAGGCGGGGCCGCCGCCTCCGCGGCCCACCATCGGTCCGGGCCCGGCGTGACCGCGGTCAGCCGGACTCCGCGGTGCCGATTCCTGCGAGTGGTTCCAGGTGCCCCCCGGAGATCGGAGGGGATCGTCCACCATCAACACCCCAAAATGGTGCAACTGTGCTTTGACGGCAGGTCATCGGGCATCAGAAGCGGAACTGGGGGCACGCATTGGTGGGACATGGCCGAAAGTCGATCGGGAGAGGTTTCCCGAACGATTCCGGAAACCTCCTGGAGCTGGAGATTGCTGGTACTTTACGCAGGCTCCGTCGTCGTTCAACTCCCTTGACGGCATTGCGGAATCATCTTGGTCCCGCCAGGATCGAAGGATCTGCCTTGATCGAAATCCCGCATCAGCACGTGGCCGGCGCGTCCCCGCCGGCCGCGCAGGCCAGCTCCGGAGCGGCATCGTCGGATGCCGCTTCATCGCTTCCGGTACGACCGGCCACCTCTCCATGAGACCGCCGGACGCCCACGGGCAGCTGGACCGATGACCCTTCCGTCGGCGCCGAACCGGCCCCGGCAGACCAGGAAACGCGGGTCAACACGGGCCCGATCCGGTCGAACCGGTCGGCGAAAGCCTGCCCGGGGGAAACGCCCGGCCCTGGTCGAACTCCGCATCCCCGGATGATTCGGGCCCGCAGGGCCGCTGCCGTGCGGGACCGGCACCGAGCACCTCCATTCGACCCGGAAGAAACGGTAGGGAAAGGTCAGAACTACGGCGTACTTCGCACGCGATCACGCCCGGTACGGACGACCAGGGCGGTCACGGCCGTCGCCCTGGCCGGGCTCCGCAGACGGACGGGTCCGCTCCAGCCGGGCCGGTCACGTCCGGCCGGCCCCCGTTCCGGCACCCCCGCAGGTGCTTCACCGCGATGCCGACCGCCCCGCGGACCCACCCACTCACCCGAAAGGCACTCCCATGCCCCGCAAGGCCCCATCCCGTTCCCGGCGGGCCGGCGTTCTGGCCGCGGCCCTGGCCGCCGGCACGCTGAGCACCCTCGTCCCGGCGGCAGCCGTGGTCGGTGACCCCGCTGCGGAGAACTCCTACGCCTTCACCGCGCGTCTGGTGATCGGCGAGGGCGAACGCGCGTGCACCGGCGCGCTCGTCGACCCGTACTGGATCGTCACCGCCGCGTCCTGCTTCGCCGACGACCCCGCCCAGCCGGCCACCCTCCCCGCGGGCCCGCCCGCCCGCAGGACCACCGCCACCATAGGCCGCACCACCTCCGCCGCCACGGGCCAGGTCCGCGACATCGCCGAACTCGCCCCCCGCACCGACCGCGACCTCGTCCTCGCCCGCCTGGCCGCCCCCGTCAACGACATCGCCCCGGTGGCGGTGGCCACCGGGGCGCCCGCCGCCGGAGAGGAGCTGACGGTCGCGGGCTTCGGCCGGACCAGGACCGAGTGGGTGCCGGACCGGCTCCACAGCGCCCTGTTCACCGTCGCCACCGTCGACCCGGCCGGTCTCGGCATCACCCCCAAGGCCCCGGCCGACGCCGCCGTCTGCAAGGGCGACACCGGCGGACCCGCCCTGCGCCGCGTCGGCGACCGCTACGAACTCGCCGCCCTCTCCAGCCGCTCCTGGCAGAACAACTGCCTCGGCGCCGCCCCGACCACCCACACCGGCGCCTACGAGACCCGCACCGACGACCTCGGCGGCTGGATCCAGCAGACCGTCTCCGCCTGGTCCGCCCTGGTCGCGGGCCGCTCCGGGAGCCGCAACACCGTCTACAACCCCGACACGAAGACGGCCGAGATCTTCACCCTGCGCACCGACGGCGCCCTCATCCACGCCTACGACACCAACGGCGAAGGCTGGAACGGCTGGCACCTGATCGGGCCCGGCGCACGGTTCGTCGGCACGCCGGCCGTCGTCCACAACCCCGTCACCCACACGCTCGACCTCTTCGCCGTCGGCACCGACGGGTCCATGTACCGCACCGCCTGGAGCCGCGCGACCGGCTGGCAGCCGTGGACGACGGCCGGTGACTGGAAGTACGGCGGTTCCCCCACCACGGTCTACAACCCGGACACCAGGACGGCCGAGGTGTTCGCCCTGCGCACCGACGGTGTCATGGCCCACCTCTACAACACCGACGGCGCGGGCTGGGACGGCCCGTTCACCCTCAACCCCTCGGGCGCGTTCGTCGGCACGCCGGCCGTCGTCCACGACCCCGTCACCCACACGCTCGACCTCTTCGCCGTCGGCACCGACGGGTCCATGTACCGGGCCGCCTGGAGCCGCGCGACCGGCTGGCAGCCGTGGACGACGGCCGGTGACTGGAAGTACGGCGGTTCCCCCACCACGGTCCACAATCCGGACACCAGGACGGCCGAGGTGTTCGCCCTGCGCACCGACGGTGTCATGGCCCACCTCTACAACACCGACGGCGCGGGCTGGGACGGCCCGTTCACCCTCAACCCCGGCGGCAGGTTCACCGGCGTGCCGAGTGTCCTCCACAATCCGGTGACCCACACGCTCGAGGTGTTCGCGGTCGGTACCGACGGGTCGATGTACCGCGCGACGTGGAACCCTGCCACCGGTTGGGGCCCATGGACCGTCACCGGCGCCTGGAACTTCCGCAACTCCCCGTCCGCGGTCTACGACCCGGGCACCAGGACCGCCGAACTCTTCGGCCAGGGCACCGACGGCGTGATGGCCCACGCCGCCGACCCGGCCGGCGGAGGCTGGACCGGCTGGTCCGTGGTCGGCCGGATCCCCACGACCGGCTGACGGGGAGGGCCCGGCGCCGTGCGGCTCGCCCTCACGTCGGGGGCGAGCCGCACGGCGCCCCGGGGCGGGGCCGCGGTCGGGTCCGTCCGTCAGAGGTCCAGGTCGGGGTGGAGCCGGGCGACCGTCCACACGCGCCGACGGCGCAGGGCCAGCGAGGTGAGGACCAGGAACAGGACACCGAAACCCGCCAGAACGGCGATGTCCCGGATGACATGGGAGGACGGGCCGCCGCTGATCGTCACCCGGAGCCCGTCGACCAGGTAGGTCATCGGCAGGAAGGGGTGGACCGCCTGGAACGGTGCCGGGGTGGTCTGCATCGGGTACAGGCCGCCGGAGGCGGTGAGCTGCAGGATGAGCAGGACCAGTGACAGGACGTCGCCCGCCGTACCGAACGCCGTCCGCAGGCAGTGGTCGATGGCGATGAACGCGGCGGCGCCGACCGTGAGGAGCAGGACGGTCGTCCACGGGGCGGCGGCGTGCAGCCCGAGACCGGCGCTGACGACGCCGTAGAGGATCACGGCCCCGAGCACGCCCAGCGCCGCGGCCGGGAGCCAGCCCGCCACGGCGACGGTGGAGGCCCGGGTGCGGGCGGCCAGCGCCCGGGTGTTGACCGGTCGCAGGAAGAGGTAGGCGAAGAGGCCGAACACCCACAGCGCGATGCCGAAGAAGAACGGGGCCAGTCCGCGGCCGTATACGCCGGCCGGGTGGAGGTTCGACCGGTCGATGGCGACGGGTGTCCCCAACACCTCGGCAGCGTGTTCCAGTTGGGCCGAGTCCAGGACGGGCACCTGCTTCTTCCCGTCGTCGATCACGGTGGCCAGGGTCGTGGCGCCGTTGTGGGCCTGGTCGGCGGCGGTCTGCAGCGCCACGGATCCCTGCTGAAGGGCGGACAGTCCCGTGGACACGGTGGCCGTCCCGGCGGCGATGCTCCGGGCACCGGAGTCGACCAGGGCCAGCGGGGTCTGCGCGCTCTGGGCCGACTGCTGGACGGCCGCGGCCGTCCTCCGGAGACCGACGGCCTGCTGGAGCGCCGCGTGGGCGTTGCCGGCGGCGGTGGCGGCGTGACCGTCGATCTGCCCGGCCGCGGCGTCGGCCGCCGTCACGTCCTGCCGGAGGCGCTGGAACAGGGGGTCGTCGCCCAGTCCCGGGTGCGCCGCGGCCAGCTGGTCCAGGTCGGTCACCGCCTTGGCGGTTCCCTGCTTCACCGTCGACGTCGCGGTGTGGACGGCGTCCACGCCCTGGGTGACGAGGGTGGCCGCGCTCACCACGGCGTCGGCGGCCTCGCCCAGCGGCGGCGCGGCCTCGCCGAGGGCGGTGGCCGCCGCGTGCACCTGGGTCGTGGCCTGGCTCAGCTTCTGGGCGCCGTCGGCGAGCTGGGTGGAGCCGGACCGCAGCGTGGCGCTCGCGCCCACGGCGGCTGAACTCCCCTGCTGGGCCACGGTGGTGGCGTTCACCAGCCCCTGGGCCGCCTGCGCCGCCGTGTCCAGCTTCCCGCCGATGTCCGCGAGCCGACCGTAGACGCCGCGGACGTAGGCCTCGTGCGCGGCGGAGTTGACCTGCTCCTGCAGCTTCGCTTCGACGACCTCGGTCATGACGCCCGCGATGTAGTTGTTCGCGTCGTTGAGCAGGATGTGGATCCGGGCCTGTTCGGGCCGGGTGTCGGGGCCGGTGGCGAGGCCGGCGCTGAAGTCGGCGGGGATCCGGATCGTGAACGCGTAGCGCCCGCGCTCCAGGCCGTCGCGGGCCGCGGCCTCGTCGACGAACGCCCAGTCGAACTGCCGTGAGGCCTTGAGCTCCGTCACCACCTGGGCGCCCGCGTCCACCCGCTGTCCCTGCCGGGTCTCGGCCGGGTGGTCCTCGTTGACCACCGCCACCGGGATGTGCCCCGTCTTGCCGTAGGGGTCCCAGTTCGCCCACAGGTACATGGCGCCGTACAGCAGCGGGACCAGGCACAGCACGAGCGGGACGAAGCGCCTCAGTGGGCCCCGGAAGCCGCGCAGCTCCAACACGGCCAGCCTGATCGCGGTCATGCGTCCTCCTCGCACCGGCGCGCGCCGGTGCGCCCGCCGTCCGGTTCCCGCCGCCCGAGCAACCGCCACGACCGACGCGCCGACGCGTCTGCCCCGCCTGGCTCGGCTGCCCCGTCTGCCCCGCCTGGCTCGGCCGGCTCGCCTGCCCCGTCCTCCTCGGCGGCCGGCGCCGGCCGCTCGGGCAGGTGGCTGCGGCGGGGCAGGGCCACCAGCACCGGCGCCGGGTCGAGGCCGGCACCGGAGGCGGGAGGGTCGAGGGCGCCCGCCACGACCGTGCAGCCCACCCGGCAGACCCGCCCCACGAGCTGCCAGGCCCGGACGCGCTCGTCCGCCGGGCACCCGCGGTCCACGTCGTCCGCGACGATCACGGCGGGGCGCGTGGCCAGAGCGAGCGCGAGGGCCACGCCCAGTGCCTCCACCGGCGGCAGGTCCCGGACCAGCGTCCGGTGGTCCACGTCGACACCGAGGACCGAGAACGCCTCCCCGAGCTGTGCTCTGCTCAGCCGGCGGCTCAACCAGCGGCGCTCGTCCACCAGTTCCCGCACCCGCAGATCCGGGTCCAGGCCGAGGGCGGGCTCCGCACGGGCCACCGCCACCAGGTCCCTGACACGACGGCCGTCGCGGGGCAGGACGTGCCCGCCCACCCGAACCGCTCCGCCGTCCAGCCGCATCCGCCCCGCGAGCGCGAGCAACGCCGTCGTCCGGCCCGAGCCGCCCGGCCCGTGGAGCACCAGCAGCCCGCCGGGTTCCACGCCCAGGTCCAGATTCTCGAACACCGCTCCCCGGGGCCCTCGCACGCTCGCTCCGCGCGCGACCACGTCCATGCCGGCAATCTCCACTCCCAGTGGGTAACCCGTCCGTGCCGCGCCATGTCTGTCAGACCGGTCACACTCCCGCGTCCGCGGACCGCGGGTCACCCCTCCCGGCCGGGCGGCGGGAGGGCGGACTGCCGGGCCGTGCACAAGCTGCCGACGGCACGGCGGAGTTGGGCGACCTCGCGGTCGGAGCACATCGGCCTCCCCGTAGCGCCATGGGCGGCGCGGCGAGCGCGAGGCTGTCGGCCGGCGGTCAGCCGTGCCCGGTCGACTGGGAGCTGGCCGGCGCACCGACCCTTGACACTATGGGGCACCGAGGGCATCAAGGAGAGGGTGCGGATCGGCCTCGGGGTGGGGCTGGTGCCGCGCCGGTCGGTCCGGCTCGAACTCCGGCACGGGGTGCCGGCCGAACTGGCCGTCAGCCCTGCGCCTGAGGCCCGCACGGTGACGGTCAACTGGACCCTGGCCGCACGGCCGCTGACGGCGTACCAGCAGATGCTGCTGCCAGTCCTGCGGGAGGTGACCCGGGCGCCGGACCACGACCGGTCGACACCGCAGGGACGCGGCGGTGGAGGTGCCGTCAAGCGCCGATCGCCCTCTCAGAGGCGCAAGGTCCGAGCAGCACGAAGTGATCGGTCGGCCGTGCCATGACCCCCTCCCCTCCGTGGCGTCCGGGGCCCCACCCCGGGAAGGGCACCCACCAGCCGCGGCGGGCCCCGCCGAACCGCCGCCCGCCGCGGCCCCCGGCATCGAGCGCCGGCTCGAACGGGCCCTTCAGTACGGCAGGGGGCCGCCCGGCGCGCACCTGACCCGGCGGGAGAGGACCCGGGGGGCTCCGCGTGCCGAGGGCGGATCCTCCGGGCGGTGGTCAGTGCGCCTTTCGGTGGGTCCGGCGGGTGGCGCTCCTCCTCCGGAGCCGGTAGGCGAGGAGGAGTCCGGCGATGAGCAGGGTGCTACCGGCGGCCACGACCAGCGGGGTACGGCTGGAGGAGCCGGTGTGCGCCAGGACGTAGTCGTGGTTGTCCCTGTCCGTGTCCGTGTCCGCCTGGGCGAGAGCGTCGTCCACGGTCGGGGACGGGGTGGGGAACGCCGTCCCGGGTGCTGCCGCTCCGGTCGTGGCGGCCGGGGTCCGGGCCGACGGGGGGTGTGCCCTCCCCGCCGTGCCACTGGGACACGGTGGTCTGGGCGTCGAAGGACGTCCAGTCCTGCGGCATGCGGTGCGGGGACCCATGCCGGGGAGGGTGACGCGGACCCCCGCACCCGGCTCTCTCCGGACGCGCCTGGCATGAGCGGTGAGAGCCGACTACCGGTAAGAGACCGGCGTGTCGCCGCCCCGTCCCGGCCCGTTACCCACGTGCTATCGCTGGCCTTCGGCCCGCCGGCTGACCGCCGACCCGTCGGACCGTCGGACCGTCCGAGGCAACGAACCGGCCAAGCCGCGGGCCGGGGCTCTCGCTCGGTACTCCGAGGAGAACCGTGGGAGAG
Source organism: Kitasatospora sp. NPDC001603 (assembly GCF_040298365.1). NCBI lineage: Bacteria > Bacillati > Actinomycetota > Actinomycetes > Kitasatosporales > Streptomycetaceae > Kitasatospora > Kitasatospora sp. NPDC001603. Next base: position 55,465 of record NZ_JBEPAA010000037.1, on the reverse strand, counting down.
TCAGCCCTCGCTCCGGTCGCCGTCCCCAGCGACGAGGCCGCCTGTCCGTCCCGACCCTTCTCAGGCGCTGCGCGCCGGCGGCCCCTCGGTCACCTCGAACACCTGGTCCGTGCCGGTGACGTCGAGCAGCCGGACCACCTGGTGCGAGGGGCGGGCGAGAGCCAGGAGAGTCCCGCGCTGCTCGGCTTGCAGGCGGGCCCGGAGCAGCTCGTTGAGGCCGCTGGAATCGCAGAACGGGACCGCCGACAGGTCGACGAGCACCACGGACGGGGCCGGGGTGCGTAGCAGGACCCGGTTGAACACGGCATGCAGGACGTCGACTTGGTCGATGTCCAGGTCCCCCGAGACCTCGATCACAGGCCCGGTACCGGTCTCCCGGACGACGGCCGCGATCTCACGCCCTGGGGTATCGCTCACGGTGGCCCCTCTTTCCGCTGTCTCGCATCGCATGGACACGACGATCCTAGAGGGGGTCCGGCCGCTGGTGATCCGGCGAAGCCTCTGTCCACCGCCCCGTCTCGTCAGTGATCGAGGGCGGAGTGGGCGATCCCCGCCGGGGCCGGCGGCGGTGGCGGCGGGCCTGCCGTCTACCCGCGGGCACGCCGCCGCACACCCGTCCGACTCGACCGGATGCGGCCGTCCGCCGTCCGGACCTCCGCGAGCCCGGGCGTCCGGAGGCCGGGGCCCCGATGGTCAGGGCAGAGGCGTGCCGCCGGTGGCGTTGACGATCTCGGCGGTGATGTACGAGGACTCCTGGGAGGCGAGGAAGACGTAGGCGGGGGCCATCTCGGCGGGCTGGGCGGCGCGGCCGAGCGGGGACTGCTCGCCGAAGTGCGCGACCTTCTCCTCGTCCATCGTCGCCGGGATCAGCGGCGTCCACACCGGGCCGGGCGCGACGGCGTTCACCCGGATGCCGTCGGGCGCGAGCTGCCCGGCCAGGCCCTGGGTGAACGCGACGATCGCGGCCTTGGTCATGGCGTAGTCCAGGAGGTGGGGGCTGGGCTTGTACGCCTGGACGGAGGCGGTGTTGATGATCGAGGCGCCTTCGCGCAGGTGGGGCAGGGCGGCCCGGGTCATCCAGAACATCCCGTACAGGTTGGTCCTCATCACCCGGTCGAACTGGTCGGTGGTGATCGCGGCGAGGCCGTCGGGCTGGGACATCTGGTAGGCGGCGTTGTTGACCAGGATGTCGAGGCGGCCGAACACGTCGACGCAGCGGGCCACCAGCTCGGCGCAGAAGTCCTCGTCGCGCAGGTCGCCCGCGACGGCGAGGGCGCGCCGCCCGGCGTCCTCGACCAGCCGGGTGGTCTCCGCCGCGTCGGCCTCCTCCTCGGGGAGGTGGCAGAAGGCGACGTCGGCGCCCTCGCGGGCGAAGGCGAGGGCGACGGCGCGGCCGATGCCGGAGTCGCCGCCGGTGATCAGCGCGACGCGGCCGGCCAGCCGGCCGGCGCCGCGGTAGCTGTCCTCCCCGTGGTCGGGGCTGGGGCGCATGGTCTCACCGCTGCCCGGGTGGGGCTGGGACTGCTCGGGGAACGGCGGCTGCGGCTGCTGGGAGGTGGGGTCCTGAGGGGTGTGCTGGTCGCTCATCACGGCGGATCCGGTGCTCCTTCGGAGTGGGTGCGTCGGGTTCGGGGCGAGTCTGGCCCCGCGCGGGGCCGCTCGCGCGGTGGGACGGGCCGTGCGGGTGGTCCGTGCGCCGCCCGGGTGTCCGCGGCGGCGCACGGGGTACACGTGCGCCCGACCACGGGCCGACTACCCCGGAAAGGAACGCGCATGGACGCGATCGTGCTGCTGAAGGAAGACCACAAGACCGTCGAGAGCCTGTTCAAGGCCTTCGAGAAGGCCGGCGACCGGGCCTTCGCCGAGAAGCGCCGGATCGCCGACCAGGTGGTCGAGGAGCTGACGGTCCACGCCGTCATCGAGGAGGAGGTCTTCTACCCGGCCGCCCGCGAGGCCGCGCCCGACACGAAGGACCACGTGCTGGAGAGCGTCGAGGAGCACCACGTCGTCGTGTGGATGCTCTCCGAGCTGGCCGGCATGGACCCGGAGGACGAGCGGTTCGACGCGAAGATGACGGTGCTGATGGAGAACGTCCGCCACCATGTCGAGGAGGAGGAGAAGGAGTGGTTCCCCGAGGTCCGCAAGGCGATGGGCCGCAACCGCCTGGCCGAACTCGGCGAACAGCTGGAGGAGGCGAAGAAGTCCGCCACCCGCGACCCCCTCAAGGTGCCCAGCGCCACCGCGTGACGGGCGCGCGAGGGGTACGGGAGCGTGTCGTCGCCGTCGACGGTGAGAGGTTCCGCCGCTTCTGCTGCCAGGGCGTCCCCCACTGGAGCCGTCCGCCTGGAAGCAGGACGTCACCGTCTGCACCGACCGCGTCAAAGCGGCCGAGGAGGCCTTCGCCGCCGGCGCCAGCGCCGGTGTCCAGAACATCGACGTCGCCCCGTCGCTCCCCCACCGGGCGCCCCCGGGCCGCGAAGCAGGCTGTGGCCGCCGGGAGATCCGGCGACCACAGCTGGTGGAGCGTTGCCTCGACCCTCCCCTACTTCAGGTAGGGACCGTCGGTGCCGATCTTGCCCGGGGCGGCGTTCTTGCCGCCCCGGTCGAGGACGTAGACCCGCAGGTTGCCCTTCCCGGGGGCGGCGATCGCCATGGTGCCGTCGGCGACGACCTTGACGTCGCCGGAGACGGCGTCCTTGTAGGTGCCGTTGGGGATGCCGGTGAAGGTGGCGCCGTCGGTGACGGAGACCAGGGCGAAGGAGTCGACCCCGCTGGTGGCGTCGGTGTAGCGGCGCTTGAAGGACATGCCGCCGCCGTTGACACCCTCGGTGGAGTACTGGCCCATCTGCAGGGCGGGGACCGCCCGGCGGATCTGGTTGAGCCGCTGGACCTGCTTGACCAGCGGCTGCTGCAGCGTGGTGGCCACCGCCCCGCTCGCACTCGACACCACCGAGAAGTCGGAGGCGGTGACGCTGCCCTCGACGTGGTCGCCGTAGTAGGCCCGGCCGGTGGTGGCCAGCGGGCAGGACGGGCCGCAGTCGATCTGCTTGCCGGCCTGGAACTCGATCTCGGAGCCGTAGTACAGGGTCGGGATGCCGCGGAAGGTCCACATCAGGGCCATGTCCTCGGCCCAGGCGTCGGTGCCGCCGGTGTACCGGACGCTGGACTTGTTGGGTCCGTAGTCGTGGCTGTCGACGTACACCACGTTGTAGGTCGCGTCGTTGGTGGAGTCGTCGGAGTCCTTGCCGTTGTCGAAGGCGTTGTGCGCGTCACCGAAGTTCATGTGCATCCGCATGTCGATGATGTTCATGCCGGAGAACTTCGAGCGGTCGGGCGCGTGGTAGGTGTTGCCGTCCAGGAAGGCGTTGGTGGACGTCGGCTGGTTGCCGGTGCCGAGCTGCTCCTCGTAGGTGTACTGGTCGAGGGCGGCCTGCACGTCGTTGCTGGTGTAGTCCTCGCGCTCCTTCCAGGTGTAGAACTGCGCGGAGTGGTTGACCGAGCCGCGGTTCCACTTGTCGTTGACGAACGCGGCGACCTCGCCGAAGACGAAGAAGTTCTGCGCCTTGGCCGGCCCCCAGTCCTGCGTGACGCGCTGCTGGATGGCCGGCAGGAAGCGCCGGTTCCAGGTGACCCGCGGGACGTGCACGGCGGTGTCGACGCGGAAGCCGTCGACGCCCATGTCGATGTACTTGTTGTACGCGCCGATCAGGTAGTTCTGGACCTCGGCGTTCTCGGTGTTGAAGTCCGCGAGGTCGTCCGCCAGCCAGCAGGAGCGCGAGTCCTCGCCCTCCCAGTTGCCGATCCAGCACTGGTGGTAGTACTTGGACGGGAACATGCCCGAAGTGGGTTTCGGCCACTGGCAGTTGTAGATGGTGTAGCCCTCGGGGCTCTTGTACTGCGTCGGGGTGCCCCAGCCGACGCAGGTCTGGCCGGCGGGCTGGGTGGAGGACCAGAGGTCGCCGTTGTAGTACGACTTGCCGGTCTTCGGGTCGATGGTCAGGCCGTCGTACTCGAAGCCGGCCTCCTTCTCGTCGTAGTACCAGGACCACTGGGAGTCCCGGACGCCGTAGACGGTCGGCACGAACAGGCCCTTGGCGCCCCAGCGGGAGCTGTGGTGACCGAGGCGGCGAAGCTCCTCCCCGGCTACAGCACGCCCTGACCCGGCGGGCGGCCCCCGGCTGCGGAGCCTCCCGCCGGGTGGCGCCCCATCGCCGACCGTCGTGACGAACCCCCGGGACTCGGGTCCCGGAAGGGGTTCGTTCCGCCCTGCGGTGTCAGGCCGCGCGGGGCCGGACCGGCGCCGGATCAGGGCAGCGGGGCGCCGCGGGCGGCGATCCACAGCTCGTACCACTCCTCGTGGCTGAGCTCCGGCTCGCGCAGCACGGCGTCGCGGCAGGCCGCGATGCGTTCGGGGCGGGCGGTGCCGATGACCGGCGCGATGCCGGCCGGGTGGCGCTGGAGCCACCACAGCACGATCGTCTCCGGCGTCGTCCCCCTGCGCTCGGCGAGCCTGCCGACGAGTTCACCGGCCGGCGTCGGCTCGCTGCCGGTGAAGCGGCCCCTGGCCAGGGCGCCCCAGGCCTGGAGCCGGATCCCGTGGGCGGCGCAGTACTCGACCGTCCCGTGCGGGAAGCCGTTCGAGGCGGCGGCGGAGGTATTGACCAGGACGCCGGCCTCGACCCAGTCCCGGCGGTCCAGGCTCATCTCCAGCTGGTTGACGACCAGGGGCACGTCGAGCACCGACTGGAGCCGGGCGATCTGCGCGGCGCTCATGTTGGACACGCCGAACCGCCGTACCAGGCCCTGCCGGTGGAGCGAGCCGAGGGCTTCGGCGATCTCCTCCGGGCCGGCCAGCGGGTCGGGCCGGTGCAGCAGCAGCACGTCGAGGCTGTCGGTGCGCAGCCGGGTCAGGCTCTCCTCCACCCGTCGGAGGATGCTCGGCCCCCGCAGGTCGTAGTGGCCCGGCCGCCCGCCTTCGGGGAGCCTGATACCGCACTTGGTCTGCAGGGTGATGCGCTGCCGCAGGCCGGGGGTGCGGGCGAGCACCTCGCCGAAGACCGCCTCGGACTTGCCGTACCGGTAGATGTCGGCATGGTCGAAGGCGGTGATCCCGGCGTCCAGCGCGGCCCCGACCGCCGCCTCGGCGTGGTCGATGTCCGTCGCCGTGTACGGGCTGTCGTCCCAGCTGCCGCCGAGGCCCATGCACCCGTACAGGACGCGGTCGGCGGTGGCCCCGGTCATGCCGCTCCCCCGATCAGGTCCGCCAGCATCTCCGCGACGGCGAGCACCGGAAGCTGGGTGTTCGCCGCCGGGACGGTCGGCAGGACGGAGGCGTCGACGATCCGCAGGTTCGCCACGCCGCGCACCCGGACCTCGCCGTCGACCACCGCCAGGGGGTCGTCCGGCGCTCCCATGGCGCAGGTGCCGACGGGATGCCAGTAGGTGCCGAGCCGGCCGCGCAGGTCCTGGTCGGACAGGTCCCGGGCGGGGTGGCCCCGGACCGGACCGGCCAGTGGCTTCAGGGCCGCCGTCGCGGCCATCCGCTCGACGATCTCCAGGCCCGAGCGCAGGACGGCGAGGTCGCGGCCGCCTTCGTCGGTGAGGAAGCCGGGGTCGATCTCGGGGGCCGCGGCGGGGTCGGCGGACGCCAGCCGCACGGTGCCGCGCGAGGCCGGTTTCATGACGAAGGCGGAGATGCCCGCCTCGTACCGGCCCGGCGGGAGCTTGCCGAACAGCGGCGGCCCGGCGACGGGCAGGATGTGGAGGTCCCAGGAGTCGTCCGGACAGAGTTCGCCGGCCGCCCGGACCAGCATCCGGCTGACGTACAGGTCGCCGTCGGCCTCCTTCGCGGCGAGCGCCGCGTTCAGCTCGTCGGTCGGGGCCAGCGGCACGAAGACGCCGGGCTGGTCGGTGAGGTTCGATCCGACCCCGGGGAGGTCGATCTCGGGGCGGATGCCGACCGTCCGCAGGTGGTCCGCCGGGCCGACCCCGCTGCGCATCAGCACCGCGGGCGAGCCGAAGGTCCCGCAGGCCAGCAGGTAGGCGTCGGCGACGAGGGTCTCGTGCCGGCCGCCGATGTCGACGCGGACGCCGCGGACCCGGCCGGCGCCGATGTCCAGCCGGTCCACCGCGGCTCCGGCGAGGACGGTCAGGTTGGGCCTCGCGCGTGCCGCGTCCAGGTAGGCGAAGGCGGCGTTGTGGCGCACTCCGTCGAAGGCGTTGAGCAGGGGCGTGCCGTAGCCGGGCCCGCCCGGGGTGCCCATGTCCACCTCCCGGAAGCCGAGTTCCGCGGCCGCCGCCAGGGCGGCGCGGCTCCACGGCGAGAACTCGCGCTCCGGTACCCGGCGCAGGCCCATCTGTTCGACCGCCGCGAGGCGGTACGGCTCCAGCGCCGCGGCCGTCCAGCGCGGACCGCCGGTCCGGGCCCACTCGGCGTGGTCGGCCTCGGATCCCCAGGTGTTCCAACAGCCGTTGATGCAGGAGGAGCCGCCGAGGACGCGGGCGCGGATGCGGTGCGCCGGGGCGTGCCGCTCCCACACCTCCTCGCGCGGCAGGGCGCGGGCGTTCAGCACCTTCGCCGGCCAGTCCTGCCGGTCGGGGCCGAAGTCGGGACCGGCCTCGACCAGGCAGACGGTGCGGTCCGGGTCCTCGCTCAGACGGGCCGCCAGCACGCAGCCGGCCACTCCCCCGCCGAGGACGATCACGTCGTAGCGGGCCGGTGTGCCGGTCACGCGCCCGCTCCCGCTGCCGCGGCGTCGAGTTCGGCGAGGCGGGCGAGGAGTGCGTCCCGGCCGATGGAGTCGGTGCCGGTCGCCGGCACGGTGCAGGCGTAGGCGCCGGCGATCGCGCCGTACCGGGCGCAGCGCGCCGCCGGCTCACCGGACAGCCAGCCGAGCAGGAAGCCCGACGCGAAGGCGTCGCCCGCGCCGTTGGAGTCGATCACCGGTGCGGGCGGGGTGGCGACCGGCACGTGGGTGATCTCCCCGTCGGCGAGCAGGTACGCGCCCTCGGCGCCGGCGGTGGCGACGACCACCCGGGCCCGGCCGCGTTCGGCGATCTGCCGCATGGTCCGCTCGGGGTCCGCCAGGGCGGTGGTGGACACGAACACGACGTCGGCCTCGTGGGCGAACGGCTCGTGGTAGGGGTTGGTGCCGTCCCAGTTGTGCAGGTCGGTGGAGACGGTCAGGCCGGCCTCGCGCAGCAGCGGCAGGGCGAAGGCGCAGGGATAGGTGATCGAGACGTGCGCGTGGCGGCTCACCGCGGCCAGCGCCCGGACGGTCTCCTCGGGCAGCCGGTCCGCCTCGTGCGAGCGGCTGTCGTCGTAGAGCGACAGGCGCCGCCCGTCGGGGCCGACCAGGTTGACGGCGCGCTTGGTGCCGCCCGGCAGCGGGACCTCGGTGAGCGGGATCCCCCGGTCGCGGTGCAGGGCCCGGATCAGGTCGCCCGCGTGGTCGGCGCCGATCATGTCGAGGTGGTGGGTGCGCAGGCCCAGCGCGCTCAGGCCGAGGGCGACGAAGTCGCCGGTCTGGCCTGCCCGCATCTCGATCCTGGGCACCATGTAGCTGTCGGCGAACGGGAGCGGCAGCTCGGGCACGTACACGATCGTGTCGACACCGGCGCCTCCCAGGACGAGGACGTCTGTCTCGGTGCTCATGCGTGTTCCTCTCGGACGTAGGGTCCGGGTGGCGGTGGCCGTGGGCCCCGACCCGGTGGTGGGCCGCTCCCCCGACGGGCGGGTCGGCGGGGCGGTGCGGCGGACGGGCAGGGTCCCGCGGACCGCTCCGGCGTGAGCCGTCACCCGGTCGAACGCGGGGCCGCCCCGGACGTCACGGGGCGGCCGGCAGGTCCCGGTAGACCGCGGCGACGGCACGGGGGCCCGGCAGGGCGGCCAGCTCCTCCAGGGTGAGCGGCCGGCCGGCCGGATCGGCCACGGGCAGCCGCCAGTTGGGGTACTCGTCGACCGTGCCGGGCAGGTTCTGCGGGCGGCGGTCCCCCACCGTGTCGGGCAGCCAGACGCCCAGCAGCTTCGCCGGGGTGAGCGCGAGGAACCGGTGCAGGCCGAGCACCTCCCGGCTCGGCACCTCCCCGGTCGGCACCTCCCCGGTCGGCGGGCCGGGTTCGCCGGGTGCGCCGAGTGCGCCGGCCCGCTCCGCCTCGGCGAGCCAGCCGGCGCTCTCGGCCGCCGCCGCGGCCGCGGCCTGCTCCACCGGTTCGGCGAGCAGGCCGAGCTTCTCGTGCAGGCCGACGTGGTCACCGTCCAGCCAGGCGGCGGTGCTGGGCAGGTCGTGGGTGGTGAGGGTGGCCAGGCAGCCGTCGCGCCACTCCTCGGGCGGGAGCGGACCGGAGCGCTGTTCCGAGCCCCCGAGGTACTCGAAGCGCAGCACGGACGTACCGAGGATCCCCCGGTCCGTCAGCTCCTCGCGGACTCCCCGCTCGACGGTGCCCAGGTCCTCGCCGATCACCATGCTGCCGGCCCGGTGCGCCTCCAGGGCGAGTACACCCAGCATCGCCTCGTGGTCGTACCGGACGTAGGCGCCCTCGGCGGCCCGCGCCCCGGCGGGTACCCACCAGAGCCGGAACAGCCCCATGATGTGGTCCAGCCGCAGTGCGCCGGAGCGGTGCAGCGTGCCGCGCAGCACCTCGGCGAACGGCGCGTACCCGGCCTCGGCGAGCGTGTCGGGCCGCCAGGGCGGCAGGCCCCAGTCCTGGCCGTGCGGGTTGAAGTCGTCGGCCGGGCAGCCGACCGTCATGCCCTCGGCGAGGTAGCGCCGCAGGCTCCAGGCGTCCGCGCCCTCGGGATCGACGCCGACCGCCAGGTCGTGCATGAGCCCGATGGCCATGCCCGCCCCGGTCGCGGCCCGCTGCGCCTCGCCGAGCTGTTCGTCGACCAGCCAGGCGACCCGGCGGTGGAACTCGATCCGGCCGGCCAGCTCGCGCCGGGCGGCGGCGACGTCGGGCCCGTCGGGGCTGCGCAGCCCGGCGGGCCAGGACCGCCACCGGGTGCCGTGCACCTCGGCGAGGGCGCACCAGGTCGCGAAGTCGGTCAGCCCCGGCCCCTCCGTGTCGGTGTACCGCCGGTAGGCGGCCTGCCGGGCCGCGTCGAGCGGTACCCGGTGGAGGAGTTCCAGGGCGCGGAACTTGAGGTCGCGGACGGCCGCCCGGTCGATCAGTGCGCCGGTGAGGACGGCCCCGCGCAGTCGGCCCCCGCTCGCGGCCAGCTCCTCGACGGCGGCCCGGTCGGCGGGTGACAGGGCCGCGTACTCGGGTACCGCCTCGATGCGCAGGTTCATCGGGTCGGGGTAGCGCCGGCTGCTGGGCCGGTACGGGGACGGGTCGGGCAGCGGGCCGGGCACGTACGCGTGGAGCGGGTTGAGCTGGACGAAGTCGGCGCCGAGGGCGCCGGCCCAGCGGCCCAGGTCGGCCAGGTCGCCGAGGTCGCCCATGCCCCAGGAGCGTGTGGAGAGCACCGAGTAGAGCTGGGCCAGGAATCCCCAGCCGCGCCCGGCGGGACCGGCCAGCCGGGTGGGCGCGACCAGCAGCGGGGCGGCCTCCCGCCGGCCGGCCCGCTCGGCGTGGAGGGTGTGGCGGCCGACCGGGAGTTCGGCGAGGTCCGTGCCGAGGCCGCGGACGGTCCTGGTCCGGCCGTCCTCGGTCTCGACCAGCAGGTCGGTGCGGGGCGGTGTCCGCAGGTCGGCGCGCGGGCGTCCGGAGCGGAGCACGACGCTGGGCGGGAGCAGGCGCTCGGCGAGGGCGCGCCGGCGCTCGGACAGGGCCGCCCGGACGGAGCCGCCGGTGGCGGCGTCGACGCCCAGGGCGGCCAGCACGGCCCGCAGCGTGTCCGGGGAGGTCTCGATCCGTCGGCCGAGGTCGGTGGTCCAGTGGGTGGAGACGCCGTGCAGTTCGGCCAGTTCGGACAGCTCACGCGTGGGCGACATCGGTCGGGCTCTCCCGTCGGTCGGTGGTGGATGGGGCGGCGGCGGGCCGGTCGGCGGCGGATCGACCGGCGTCGGGCGGGAAGAACCGTTCGAGCACCACCGCGACCCCGTCCTCCTCGTTGCTGGGGGCCGTTTCGTCCGCGCGGCGCCGGAGTTCGGCGTGGGCGTTGCCCATGGCGACTCCGTATCCGGCCCACTCGATCATCGGGATGTCGTTGGGCATGTCGCCGAACGCGATGGTGTCGGCGGGGGTGAAGCCGAGCAGGGCGGCCGCGGCGGCCAGTCCGCTCGCCTTGCTGACTCCGGCGGGGAGCAGCTCCACCAGCCCCTCGCCCGAGTGGGTGACGGCGACCTCGTCCGCGCAGACCCGTCGGGCCAGCGCGGCGAGCTCGTCGTCGCCCAGGTGGTCGTGCCGGATCAGCACCTTGTCCACGGGCAGCGCCCAGAGGTCGTCCGGGCTCTCGGCCAGCCGCCAGCCGTGCCGCAGACGGCTCTCGAACCCCGGTGTGACCAGGAAGTCCCCGGCCAGGCCGGCGGTCACCACCGCGAGCCGCAGCGGCCCCGCCTGCTCGGCGATGCGCGCGACCAGCGGTCGCACGGTCGGACCGTGCAGGCCCTGCGAGGACAGCAGCCGGTCGGCGCCGACGTCGTAGAGCTGGGCGCCCTGGCCGCAGACCGCCAGTCCCCGGTAGTCGAGTCGTTCCAGCAGGGTCCGGCAGCCGGCCGCGGCCCGGCCGGTGACCACCAGGTGGAGGGCGCCGGACGCCTCGGCCCGCGCGAGCGCGGCCCGCGTCCGGGCGGAGAGGCTGAGGTCGCCGCGCAGCAGGGTCCCGTCCAGGTCGGTGGCGACCACCCCGAAGGGCGGCGGACGGCGGCGGGTGGGTGCGGTCATGGGTCAGTCCCTCTCCAGTCCGGCGCCGACCGGCGTGACCCGCCGGGGGGTTTCCAGCGGGCACTCGTCCCAGGCGGAGCGGCCGTCGCGCAGCCGCAGCAGGAGGACCAGCGGCCCCGGCGGCCGCTCCCGCAGCACGGTGGTGAAGTACCCCTCGGCCCCGGCCAGCCGGTGCTCGCCGGTCGGCAGTACGAGCAGCACGCTCTCGGCGTGCGGCAGGCGGTAGTCGATCCGCAGGCCGTCGGCGACCGGCTCGACCAGGCAGCGCCCGTCCACGAGGGCGGTTCGGCCCGGGTCGTCCAGGAGGACGGCGAGTTCGGCGCAGCGGGCGAAGTCGGCCCTGGCGTACGCGGCGGCGAACAGCTGCTCCAGCGCGGTCCGGTCCACCGCCGGCACACATCTGCGGTAGTTCGCCAGGTCACCGCGGCCGAGCGCCGATTCGGCGATCTCGCGCCGGTGGGTGACCCAGTCGGTGTCGGCCAGGCTCTCGAACCAGCCGTACCCGGCGGCCCGCTCCGGCGTCAGTCCGGGCAGGACTCCGGCGGCGGCGGCCGCGAAGGTCGCCAGTCGGGTGGTGGCGGCCTTGCGCCAGGTGAAACGGCGGGCGAGCGCACGGGAGTTGTCGGAGAGGCGGCGGTACTCGGCCGGGTCCTCGCGGTGGATCCGGGCGGCCTCCAGGATCCGGTCCGCCAGGGCGGCGGCGAGCAGCGGGTCGTCCTCGGTGAACGAGCGGGGGACGGCGAAGCCGGTGGCGTCCGGGTGTTCGCGCGGCAGCTGGTGCCGGTAGTGGGTGGTGACCTCCTGTGCGGTGCCGATCGGCACCGCGCCGCAGGCCATCAGCTGTCCCTGGGCGATCAGGAAGGAGTCCAGCTCGAACTTGGACGGGAAGAGGCAGAAGTCGGCCGCCACGGCCTCCCGGTGGAGCACGTCCTCGCCGGCCATGGACCAGTCCAGCCGGACCCGCCCGGGGTGACGGTTCGCGACCTCCTCGAAGAAGGGGTCGCCGACCGGGCTGACCACGCCGTCCCCGCCGGCCGCGACGGCGCAGCGGACGACGAAGTTGACGTCCGGGTCGACGGCGAGCACGGCGTCGACCGCCCGGAACAGTTCGACCTGCCCCTTGTGGTGCACGGAGAAGCGGGCCACGTGGTAGAAGGTCGGCAGGGCCGGGTCCAGCCCGCGGGCGGTGAGCAGCCGCGCGCGGTCGGCCCCGGCCGGGTCGCGGGCCAGCCAGCCGTCGGGCACGGCGCAGCCGCCGACGAACTGGCGGGCCGCCGACTCCCGGACGATCCGCGCCACGGTCAGGTCCTGGAAGGCGCGTTCGAAGGGCGTGTCCCGGAAGGTGGAGTAGAAGTCCAGCTGACCGGGGGTGAGGAAGTCCAGCAGGTCGCAGTTGGCGGCGACGAGCGCGTAGTAGCCGATGCCGTCGGCGGTGGGGCGGTCGGCCAGGTGGGTGCTCGGCAGCTGGGAGGTCATCGCCGCGGCGAGCCCGCCGGTGGCCGGCGGGTCGGCGAGCGCGTCCAGGTCGGCGTCGGTGTCGAACAGTTCCAGCAGCCGCTCCAGCTGCGGCCGGTGGACCTGCTGGTTGATCGGCATGTTGCTGGCCAGGGTGCTGACCACCAGGAAGCGCGGGTCGGTGCGCAGCACCGGCGGCAGCAGGTAGTGGTAGTAGGGCTCGTAGGCCTGCACCACCGCGGGCTCCGCGCCCAGGTCGAGGTGGGCGCGCAGGAAGCGCAGGCCGGAGACCTGGAAGACGAGCGGCTTGAAGAAGGCCAGGTCGTGGCCCTCGCTGGTGCGGGCCGGGTAGATCCGCTCGGGCAGCAGGTCGAGGTACTCGTCGGACAGGAAGTAGATGTCGACGCCCTCGTGCCGGAGCCGGTGGGCGCGGGTGGTGAGCCGCAGTTCGAGCTCGGCGGGGTGGCCGGGCCAGACGGCGCGGTCGAGTACCAGCGGCACGGTGTGCCGGTCGACGTGGTCCAGTTCCTCCAGCTCGTAGTGGGCCCTGAGGTGTTCGAGGCAGCCGTGCGCCGGGGTGATCACGGAGACGCGGTGGCCCTGGTCGGCGAACTCGCGGGCCAGGTTCCACACCAGTGAGGCGAGGCCGCCACGCATGAGGCGGATGTCGAAGCCCACGCTCTCGAAGGCGAATTTGACGATGTGCACCGCCGGGTCCTCTCTGTCGTCGCGTCGGTCGTGCTGTCTCAGGCCTCGCCGGGGGCGTGCAGCGTGAGCAGGGTGTGCGCGGCCAGGGTGGCGGCGTCGGTGATCCGTCCGGACCGGACGAGGGCGCGCCATTCGTCCGGATCGGCCCAGCGCTGGACCATGTCCGCCTCGGAGGCCTCCCGCTCCGGCTCCCCCGCCGTCAGCTGTTCCGCCAGGAAGACGTGGCAGCCCTGGCTGGAGTAGCCGTAGGCGACGTGCAGCCGGCCCAGGTAGGTCATCCGGGCGGCCCGCAGGCCGGTCTCCTCGCGCAGTTCGGCGCGGGCCAGGTCGAGCGGGGCCTCGCCGTGGTGGCCCTCGGGCCAGGAGCCCTGCGGGAACTCCCAGTACCGGCCGCCGGCCGGGTAGCGGTACTGCTCCACCAGGTGCACCCGGCCGTCCTGGCGGGGGACGACCAGGGCGTAGTCGGGTTTGTCGACCACCCCGTACCGGCCGGCGCTGCCGTCGGCCCGTTCGATGTCGTCCTCGCGGACGGTCATCCACGGATTGCGGTAGACCTCGCGGGAGCGGACGGTGCGGATCACGGGTTGTCCTCCAGCAGGGCTCGGGTGCCCTCGGCGACTCCGCGCACCCGCAGGCCGTGGGCGGCCAGGAAGCCGGCCAGCCGGTCGCTGGTCAGGCAGGTGTTGGTGGGGCGGCTGGCGTAGCGGCCGGCGGCCTTGGGCACCTTGCGGACCAGCGAGCGGGGCACGCCGAGGCCGTCGGCGACGGCCTCGGCCCAGGCCGCCCGGGAGATCCGGTCGGGGCCGCCCAGGTGCAGCAGCGGGGGCGCCGCGCCGGCCAGCGCGGCGGCGGTGACGGCGGCGACGTCCTCCACCAGGACGGGTGTCGTCCACTGGTCGTCCGGGGCCTCCACCGGCTCGCCCCGGCGCAGGCCGTGGGCGCAGGCCGAGAAGAAGTTGAGCCACTTCCCGGCGTCGGCCGGCTCCCAGCCGTAGACCAGGCTGACCCGCAGCACGGTGGCGCCGGGTGTGCGTCCGACGATCCGCTCGGCCCGCAGCTTGGCCCGGCCGTAGGCGTTCGCGGGGGTGGTGGGCGTCTTCTCGTCGTTGGCCGGCGAGCTGCCGTCGAAGACGTTGTCGGTGGAGATCAGCACCGTCCGGCAGCCGGGTGCGGCGGCCGTGAGGTTGGCCGCCGCGGCCGTGTGCAGGTCGGCGGCGCGTTCGGGGTTGGCCTCGCACCAGGTCACGTCGGAGGGGCCGTGCACGAGCACCAGCCGGTCCGGGCGGACCTGCTCCACCACCCGGGCGCAGGACCGGGCGTCGGCCGCGTCGAGCGCCACCCAGGGGGCGGGCGGGGCGGTGAGCGGGTGCCGGGAGGCCAGCACGGGGCGGTCGCCGGAGGTGGCCAGCCGGGTGGCGACGGCGCGTCCGACGAAGCCGCTGCCGACGATCAGGGTGCGGGTCACCGGGCGGCCACCGCCTGCCGGGCGGTGCCGCGGGCGGTGAGCAGCCGGCCGGCGCCGATCAGCCCGTGGTCGTCGTCCGGCTCGCCGAGGACGACCATCCGGCCGATCTCCTCGGCGCTCAGGCCGAAGCAGCCGAGCCGTCGGAGCTCCTCGGTGAGCAGTTCGACGAAGCGCGGGCCGACGGCCAGGGCGAAGCCGCCCATCAGGACGTAGCGCCGTACGCCGATCGAGGCGAAGACGGAGGTGATCGCAGAGGCGAGGTGGGCGAGGCCGCCCCGCAGCACGGCGGTGGCGAAGGCGTCGCCGGCGCGGACGGCGGCGACCAGGGCGCGGTTGTCGAGCCGCGCGGGGTCGGGCGCGTCCTGCGCGAGCCGGGAGCCGGCGTAGCCGGCCGGGTCGGCGAGGGCCGCGCGGCGGGCGGCGGCCTGCATGCCGCGGCCCGAGGCGATGGCGCCGAGGTGGCCGCGTCCGCCGCAGTCGCAGCGCGGCGCCCGCGGGGACGGGTCGCTCGTCCAGTGGCCGAGCTCGCCGCCGTGCCCCTCGGGGTCGAGCAGCACCTCCCCGGCGCGGTAGACCTTGCTGCCGATCCCGGAGCTCACCGTGATCAGGCAGAACGGCTGCCGGCCCTCGGTGGCGACGTACCGCCAGACGGCTGCCGTCAGGTCGTTGACGACGACGACCGGGAGGCCGAGCCGCTCCTCCAGCAGCAGGCGCAGCGGCAGCGGTTCGCCGCAGCCGCCCCAGACGGTGGGTGCGGTCATCACGCGGCCGTCGGCCGTGACGGGGCCCGCGAAGGCGAGCGCCAGGGCGCTGCTGCGGTGGCGCCGCACGGCCCGGCCGGCCAGTTCGGACAGTTGCGCGACGATCCGGTCCTGCAGTTCGGGCACCGGCGCGCCGGGGTGACGGTCCATGCCCTCGGTGGGGGTGCGGCGGATGTCGGTGAGCGCGTCGGTGGCGGTGTCGTAGCGGGCGATCCGCAGGGTGGTTCCGCCGAGGTCGGCGACGGTGAAGGCGGACTCAGACACGGGCCCCTCCCCGGGCGTACTCCATGGGCTGCACGTAGCCGTCCTCCAGGACGACCGCCGAGTCGATCTCGGCTCCCGCGGGCACGCTCGCGCCGGGCAGCAGGACGCTGCGGCGCACCACCGCCCCGGCGCCGATCCGCACGCCCGGGAAGGCGACGCTGTGCTCGATCCGGCCGTGGTTGGCCAGGTCGGCGGGCACCACGCTGCGCTCGACGCCCGGGGCGCGGACGACCAGGCCGCGCGCCGTCGCGGGCCGGACCGTGAGCGGCAGCCGGTCGAGGGGCAGGGTCGGGCCGTCCCCCACCATGGCCAGGTGGGCCCGGTGGTAGCGCTCGACGGTGCCGATGTCCTCCCAGTGCCCGGGGACTTCGTAACCGAGGATCCGCTCGCCCCCGGCGAGCATGGCGGGGATGACGTCGCGGCTGATGTCGTGCTGCCAGTCGGTGCCGTCGAGGTGTTCCAGGTAGCGGTGCAGCACCGTCGCGTCGAAGACGCAGAAGGCGGCGAACACCAGGTCGCTGGTCGGCTCGGCGGGCTTCTCCACGAAGCCGGTCAGCCGCCCGGCGGCGTCGAACTCGACCATTCCGAAGAGGTGGACGAAGCGGCGTTCGATCCGCTGGTAGGCCACGGTGAGCGCGGCGCCGGTGCGGCGGTGCCGCTCGATCAGCGGGCGGTAGTCGAAGCGGTAGACGTGGTCCGCGTGCAGCACCAGCACCTCGCTGGTGCCGGGGCCGAAGACGTAGCGGGCCTTGCGGATCAGCGCGTCCGCGGTGCCCCGCTCCGGCGGCCCGTCGGGGCGGACGAGCGCGCTCGCCCCGCCCTCGCGGTACGCCCGGTCGTAGGGGCCGAAGTGCACCCGGAAGCCGGGGCGCCACCACGTCCGGTGCAGGTCGTCCATCAGCTGCTTCTCCTCGTACTGGGAGAGCAGCAGCACCTCGCCCAGACCGGAGGCGGCGGCGTTGGCGAGCGAGAAGTCGATCAGGCGGCAGGCGCCGCCGAAGGGCACCAGCGGCTTGAGCCGGCCGTGGCCGAGCCGGCCCATCCGGCGGCCCTCGCCGCCGGCCAGCAGGACGGTGCGCACGGAGTCAGCCATGTCGGATCACGTCCCAGGTCGCGCGGCCGGTGGTGAGGGTGAGCAGGAAGTGCAGGTCCTCGCCGGGGGCCGGCAGCGGGCAGGTGAACACGTCGCCGCTGCGGTCGAGCTGGTGCACGATCACCTGCCGGCGGCCCGGTCCCGGCGGGGCGAGCCGGACCAGTTCGACCCGCTCGGCGTGCGGCAGCCGGTAGACGATCGAGCCGTCCTCGACGGTGCAGCGCCCGTCCAGCCTGGCGCGCAGCGCCGGGTCGCGGTCCGCGGTCGGCTCGCAGCGGACGAAGTCGGCGCGGGCCCAGGCCGCTTCGAACAGGGCGCGGTCGGTCGCCGGGTCCGGTTGCTGGCAGCGCCGGTGGGCCTCGGCGTCGCCGAGCCGGGCGGCGGCCTCGGCCACCGCGGCCCGGTCGCTCTCGTACGCCTCGTCCGGCAGCAGGTCGAACCAGCCGTGCCGGAGCACGCGGTCCAGGCCCAGCTCCGGCGAGCGTCCCTCCCAGAGCGGGGTGAAGGCCGCCACGTGCAGGTCGGCGGCGTGACTCCAGGTGAACCGCCGGGCGTTGGCGACCGCGTTGGCGCGCAGCCGGCGGTACTCCTCCGGCCGCTCGCGCAGCAGTGCCGCGGCCTGGTGGATGCGCCGGGCGAGGGCGTCGGCGAGCAGGGGGTCGTCCTCGGCGAACGAGCGGTTGACGGCGAAGCCGGTGGCCCGCTCGGCCTCGGGGCCGGCCAGCGGGTCGGCGACGTGTCCGAAGTGCGCCATGCCGCGCTGGGCGGTGGCGATCGGCACCGCGCCCGCGGCCATCGCCTCGCCCTGGGCGATCAGGAAGGTGTCCATCTCGAACTTGGACGGGAAGAGGCAGAAGTCCGAGGACGCCGCGTACTCGACGATCCGCCGCTCGTCGACGCGCTGCCACTCCAGGTGCACGCGGCCCTCGTGGCGTCGCACCACGTCGTGGACGTAGGGGTCGTCGATCCCGGAGTCGCTGATGCAGCGCAGCACGAAGTTGGCGTCCAGGCCCTCGTTCAGGACCCGGTCGACGGCGCGGAACAGTTCGACCTGCCCCTTGTGGTTCACCGCGTAGCGCGCGTTGTGGAAGAAGGTCGGCCGGGCGGGGTCGAGCCCGAGCCCGCCCAGCACGGCGGCCCGGTCGACGGCGGGCGGCTCGCCGGTGGTCCAGGTGTCGCCGACGGCGCAGCCGCCGACGAAGCTCTTGTGGGCGTTGCGGCGCACCGTGTCGTGGATCGGCAGCCGGGTGAAGAGCTGTTCGAAGGGGGTGTCCGCGAAGTCGGTGTAGAACTCCAGGTGGCCGGGTGAGAGGAAGTCGACCAGGTCGGCGTGGTCGGCCACCAGGTCGTACACCCGGACGTGCCCCGGGCCGTACTCGTAGTGCAGGTGCGTGAGCTGCTGGTAGCCGCTCATCACCTGCTCGTGCTCGGTGAGCGGGTGTCCGGCGTCCTCGGCGGGCAGCTCGACCCCGGCGCCGAGGAACTCCAGCAGCCGTTCCACCTTCGGGCGGTAGACCTTCTTGGTGATCGGCATGTTGCTCTGCACGGTGCCCACCACCAGCTTGTCCGGGTCGTGGCGGAACGCCGCGGGCATCAGGTAGTGGTAGTACGGCTCGTGGGCGTGCAGGACGGCCTTCTCCTCGGCGAACCGCTCGCGCACGAAGCGGATGCTGTCCACCTGGTAGGCGAGCGGTTTGAAGAAGACCAGGTCGTGGCCCTTGCTCTGGTAGGGCGGGTAGAACCGGTCGGGCAGTTCGTCGAGCAGCCGGTTGGAGAGGAAGTAGAGGTCGACGCCGTCCAGGCGCAGCAGGTGCGCGGTGGTGGTCAGCGGGATCCGCACCTCGGCGGGGAAGCGCTCGCCCCAGGTCTGCGGGTCGAGGACGAGGGGCAGCTCGTACTCGTCCCGGTAGTCCAGGGTCTCCAGGTCGTGGAGGCGCCGCAGGTCGTCCAGCCGGCCGTGGGCCGGGGTGACGATGGAGACGCGGTGGCCGCGGTCGGCCAGCGCCTTGGAGAGGTTCCAGAGGTAGACGGAAGTGCCGCCCTGGATGAGGCGGTGGTCGAAGCCGCCGCACTCGAAGTAGGTCTCGATGATGTGCACGGGTGTCAGTCCTTCGCCGCGGAGGCGGGGAGGCGGGCGGCCTCCACGGCGTGCCGCAGGTTGATCGCCGCGTGGTAGGCGCGGTCGTGGGCGTACGCGTAGTCGAGTTCGTGGACGAGGCGGCGCAGCCGCAGCAGCCGCCAGGCGGGGTGGCCGGCCAGCGGCCGGCCGTCGGTGATCAGCAGGTCGCCGGTGCGGGCCGCCCAGAGCCGGGCGGCGGACGTGAGCCGGGCCAGCTCGGCGACGTGCCGGGGGGTCCAGCCGGGGGTGTCCGGCGCCGCGCCGGCGGCGAGCAGCAGCGCCGTCCGGCAGGTGTCCTCGGGGTCCGTGCGGAGCGTCCGGGCCGCGTGGTCGGCCAGCTCGTCGGCGGTGAAGATCTCCAGGCCGCGTTGCAGGGCGGCGAGGTCCTGCCAGGGCGACTGCGCGGTGGACGGGTCGGCCGGGTCGGCCTCCGGGGTGGAGAGGTCGATCACGCACAGCTCCCAGCTGCCGTCCGCGCGCTCGCGGCGCAGCAGGTGGGACAGGTGCAGGTCGCCGTGGCAGGGGCCGGCCGGCCAGGGCCGCGGTGGCAGGGCGGCGATCCGCGCCAGCTCGCGGTCGAGACCGGCGGCGGCGGCCTGCCGGACGGCGACGGGGAAGCGGTCGTCGTCGAGGATCAGCGGGCGCATCGCGGCGGTCCGCCCGGCGGTCTCGGCGAGGAAGTCGCTCGCCGGGAACTCCGGGTGCGGGCCGAGCCGTTCGGCCAGGTCCCGGTGGAACTCGTGCAGGAACCGGCCGGTCGCGCGCAGCGGCCCGGCCAGGGCGCGCTGGGAGTCGGCGACGGCGTCCTCCGGGTCGGCGCCGGCGTGCAGGAGGGGCCACATGGCGCGGATCGCGGCGCTCAGCGGAACGTTCAGGCCGTCGCCGTCGACGTAGCGGTAGAGCACGCCGAGCGGCTCCCGGCGGCCGGTGGCGGTCTCCACGTAGGCGTAGTCGCCGGCCGGCTGCTGGGTCCGGCCGCCCGGCGCCATCAGGCGGAGCAACTCGGCCTCGCGGGTGCCGACGCCGATCCGCCGGTACGTCTTGTGGGCGTGCGCGGCGCCGCCGAGGTCGAGCAGCGAGAGCGCGTTGGAGGACCAGCCCGGGTCGAACGGCAGCCGGCCGCGGTACTCGGCGGGGTCGCCGCGGAACTCGATCAGGTTGCCCCGGGCGGTGGGCAGCCGCAGGCCGTCCCGCAGGGCCCGGACGACCAGTTCGTCGTACTCGGGGGTGCGGTCGGCGCCGCGGCCGGGGTCGTCGTCCATGACGGGCACGAACCAGCGGCCGGTGCGCTCGCCGGCGGGGGCGACGATCAGCAGGCGGACGGTCTCCAGCGTGGCCTGGTCCAGGAGTTCGAACCGCCCGGCGCGGCGGCCGGTCTCGTCGATCCAGGAGGCCCGGCGCAGGAGGTCGACCGTGGCCGGCGGAAGGCTGCCGAGCAGCAGGGTGTCCATGTTCAGCTCCCGGTCATCTCGTAGCGGTCGACGCCCCGGTGCCACACCAGCAGGGCGAGTGCCGCCAGGGCGGCGGTCACCACCGGCAGCCAGCGCAGCAGGTCCGTCGCTCCGAAGAGCAGGTAGGACGCGGGGGCGTAGGCGGTGAAGGCGTAGGGCAGCAGCCAGGTGAGCAGCCACCGCAGGGAGGGGTGGTACAGGTCGAGGGGGTAGCCGGCGAAGTCGCCCAGCTGGTTGGCGGCGTACAGGGCCGGGAAGCTGTTGGTGGTCCAGAAGGACAGCGCGGCGAACGCCGTCTTGATCGAGGCGAGGATCAGGGCGCCGCACAGCACCAGCAGCGGGACGAGCAGCAGCCGGCCGGCGCTCGGGCCGAGGTCCAGCTGGTCGGCCGCGTACCAGGTGATGGCCACGCCGGTGACCAGCTCTCCGAAGCCGTCCGGGTAGAGGAAGCGTTCGGACAGCAGCGCGTACAGCGGGTGGACCGGCCGGATCAGGTACCGGTAGAACTCGCCGGACTGCACCAGGCGCCGTGCCAGGATCCACAGTTGGTCGGTGAACAGCCGGTCCAGGCCGCGCGGGAGGAGCGAGAACCCCAGCAGGAACAGCACCTGGTGGAAGTTCCATCCCGCGATCAACGGGACCTGCCGGAACACCATCCCGACCACGGCGAGCTGGCCGCCCACCCGGAGCAGCAGGCCGCCCGCCCCGAGGGCGAAGTCCATCCGGTACTCGGTCAGCCGGTGCAGGCTGACGGCGCTCAGGTACCAGGTCAGCCGGGTGTAGCGGGCCGCGGTGGTGAACGCGCTCATCCGCCCAGCACCTCCACCCTGCGGACGGCCCCGCGCCAGGCGAGGGCGGCCAGGGCGGTCAGGCCGACGGCCCAGCCGGCCTGACCGGCCAGGATCCCGGCGGCCTCGGCGGGCCCCCGGTAGTGGCCGAGCAGCAGCCGCAGCGGTCCGTCGACCAGGGCCTGGAACGGCAGCAGGTGCGCGACGGCGGCCAGCGGCCCCGGCATCAGGGCGAGCGGCACGACCTGGCCGGCGAAGAACGCGACCACGCTGTCCTTGACGATCCGCACGCCCCAGATGTTGGTGGTGACGAAGCCGGCCAGGCCGACCAGCAGGTTCACCCCGAACCCGATCACCAGCGAGAGCCCGGCGGACAGCGCGAACAGCAGCCCGCCCGCCCAGCTCGGCGCGGACAGCGGCAGCAGCAGCGCGTACAGCAGCACCACCGGGACGGCGACCGTCCCGGCGTTGACCAGGGAGACCGGCAGGCCGGCGGCGAACCGCGCCAGCGGGTAGCTGACCGGGCGCAGCAGCGAGACCGCGATGTCGCCGCGCTGGACCTCCCCGGCCACCTCCTCGTCCACCCGGCTGGCCTGGAGCAGCGCCAGCATCTGGGCGAGCAGCACGTACGTGGTCAGCTCGGACAGGTCGTACCCGCCGGGCAGGCCGCCGGTGCGGCCCGCGTACACCGCGCGCCAGAGGAAGACCTGGAGGCCGACGGCCGTGGTCGCGGTGACCGCGTTGATCACGAAGGTCGAGCGGTACTGCAGCAGGCCCTGCAGGCCGGCGGCGGCGAACGGGGTGTAGCGGCGCCAGGTGACGGCGAGCGGGGAGCGGCGGTGCCAGGTGGCGGCGGCCGTCACAGCAGCGCCTCCCGGGGCTCGGCCCGGCCGGTGTAGATCCGGCGGAGCACCGTTTCGAGGTCGGGCTCGGGGGCGACGCAGTCGGTGACGTCGAAGTGCTCCAGCAGGAAGCCCATCACCTCCCGGGCGGACGAGTGCCGGGTCGGGTACTCGACCCGGATCCGTCCGCCCTCGACCGGCCGGGCGGTCACGCCCGGCAGCCTGTCCTCGATCATCGCGATCGCCTGGGCCGGCGCGGGCCAGCCCTGGTGCTCGAAGACGACCGCCCGGGTGTCGGCGGCGCGCAACAGCTCGTGCACGGTGCCCTGGTGCACCACCTCGCCCCGGTTGACGACCAGGACCTGGTCGCAGATCGAGGTGATGTCGCCGATGTCGTGGCTGGTGAGCATGACGGTCGTGCCGAGTTCGGCGTTGACCCGGTTGACCAGTTCGCGCACGGCCTCCTTCAGGACCAGGTCCAGACCGACGGTCGGCTCGTCGAGGAACACGACGGCCGGATCGTGCAGCAGGCTCGCGGCCACCTCGGCGCGCATCCGCTGGCCGAGGCTCAGCTGCCGCACGGGAGTGCTGCCGAGGGCGTCGAGGTCGAGCAGCTCGCGGTAGAGCGCCATGTTGCGCCGGTAGACCGGGGCGGGGATCTCGTGGATGCGGCGCAGGATCCGGAAGGAGTCCGGGACCGGGAGGTCCCACCAGAGCTGGCTCCGCTGGCCGAACACCACGCCGATGTTGGCGGCGTTGCGGCGGCGCTCCCGGTACGGCTCCAGGCCGGCCACCAGGCAGCGGCCGGAGGTCGGGTTCATGATCCCGGTCAGCATCTTGACGGTGGTGGACTTGCCCGCGCCGTTGGCGCCGATGTAGGCGGCCCTGGCGCCGGCCGGGATCTCGAAGGAGACCCCGGAGACGGCGCGCACCAGGCGGTGCTCCCGGCTGAACAGCGTGCCGAGGCTGCCGAGCAGACCGGGCCTGCGCTCGTAGACCTTGAACTCCTTGACCAGGTTCTCCGCGACGATCACCGGCCGGCCTCCGTGACCTGCTCCAGGGCGCGCCCGAGCAGGGCGATGCCCTCCTCCAGGAGCGCCCGGTCGATGGTGAACGGCGGGGCGAGCCGGATGATGTGGCCGCCGAGCGAGGTGCGCAGTCCGAGGTCGAGGGCGGCGAGGTAGACGGCGCGGGCGATCTCGGGCGCGGGCTCCCGGCTCTCCCGGCTGCGGACGAACTCCAGCCCGTGCAGCAGTCCGAGCCCCCGGACGTCGCCCAGGACCTCGAACCGGGACTTGAGTTCGGCCAGCCGGTCGTCGAGCAGCGCGCCGAGGGTACGGACGTTCTCGATCAGGGTGTCGCGGGCCACGACCTGCAGTGTGGCCTTCGCGGCGGCGATGCCCAGCGGGTTGTTGGCGTAGGTGGAGGCGGTGGATCCGGCCCCGGCCGCCCGCGGGTGGCGCAGCACCTCCGCGCGTCCGGCCAGGACGGCGAACGGGAAGCCCGAGGCCATGCCCTTGGAGAGGGCGACCAGGTCGGGCTGGACGCCGAAGCGCTCGCTCGCCAGGAAGGTGCCGGTGCGACCGCCGCCGGTGAGGACCTCGTCGGCGACCAGCATGACCCCGTTCTGCCGGGCGCTGTCGGCGATCTGCTCCCAGTAGCCGGGCGGCGGCACGATGACTCCGGCCGCGCCGAGCACCGGCTCGAAGACCAGCGCCGACACGTTGGACTTCTCGGTGATGTGCCGCCGGACCAGCGAGGCGCACCGCACCCCGCAGGAGGGGTACTCCAGTTCGAGCGGGCAGCGGTAGCAGTACGGCGAGTAGCCGAGGATGCTGTTGCCGGCGTGGGCCTGGTTGCCGATGTCCCAGTGCACCAGCATCCGGGCGCCCTGGGTCTTGCCGTGGAAGCCGTGGCGCAGCGCGCCGATCCGGTTGCGGCCGGGGTCGGCGACGGCCTGCACGGCGCGCAGCGCGGCCTCGACGACCTCGGCCCCGGTCGAGAAGAAGCCGTAGGTGTCGAGCTGTTCGGGCAGCAGGCGGGCGAGCAGCTCGCACAGCTCGGCCCGGTCGGCGGTGGCGAAGTCGTGGACGTTCCACAGCCGGCCGGCCTGCTCGGTGAGCGCCGCGACCACCTCGGGGTGGCAGTGGCCGAGCGACTGGGTGAGGGTTCCGGCGGCGAGGTCGATGTACTGGTCGCCGTCGAGGTCGGTGAGGACGGAGCCGCTGCCCTCGACGAACACCCGGCGCCCGAGGGCGGACTCCTCCGAGGCTCCCGGCGCGAGGCGGACGGCCTCCCGGGCCAGCAGCTCGCTCTGGCGCGGGCCGGTCACCGGGCGCCGCCCATCGGGCCGACCTCGAAGACCAGCAGCTGGAGGTCCTCGTCCGAGGCGTTGGCGAGGCCGTGCTCGCCGTACGCGCGGTTGGGGACGACGTCCCCGGCCCGGACCTCGAACTCCTCGCCGTCCAGGGTCATCAGGCCCCGGCCGGACAGGATCACGTAGGTCTCCTCGTCGTCGGCGTGGCGGTGCAGGCCGATCGAGGTGCGGGGCGGCAGCACCACCAGGTCGATGAAGGCGACGGGGGCCGGGGCGCTCTCGCCGTGGTAGGCCCGGTGGGCGAGGATCGTGCCGGCACCCCCGTGGTCGGCGTTCACCCCTCGGAGCAGGCCCTCGTGCAGGTTGGACACCCGGCTGCGGGTCACACCGCGGGCCGGCGGCGGTTCGGCGGGACTCATCTCGGTGCGGGCTCCTGTCGGGGACGGGACGGACGGGGCGGACGGGGCGTCCGTCGGCGGGCCGGGTTCAGCGCGCGACGGCGAGCGGACCGGGGAGGGTTCCCGGGCGGACGGCCAGGGCGTCCAGCGCCTCCTCCAGCGCGGCGGCCGGGATGTCCTCCAGGTCGTCGACGAAGACCGCGGAGCCGATGCCGTCGGGCACCACCAGGTGCAGCCGGCGCCCGCGCCGCTCCCAGGACGCTCTCAGGGCCCGCTGCATCAGCTCGGGCGTGCAGGTCCGCGGGTCGTGCACCGGAAGGCCGAGGCGGGAGATCAGGCGGACGATCCGCTCGCAGTCCTCGGCGCCGATCACGCCGAGCACGCGGGCGAGTTCGCTGGAGATCGCCATGTCGACGGCCACCGACTCGCCGTGGGCGATCCGGTAGTCACTGGCCGTCTCGATCACCGGCCCGAAGGTGTGCCCGAAGTCGACCAGCCGCGCCAGGTCGTGCTCGCGGAGGTTCGGGCAGAGCTCCTCCATCATCAGCGCCATGGAGGTGCGCAGTACGTAGTCCTCGACGCCGCGCCCACCGTCGGCGGCCAGCCACGAGGGGGGCGGGCAGGGCTGCCGGAAGACCTCCGGGCACTCCTCCAGGGCGCGGAACAGCCGCGCGTCCTTGATGATCGCCATTTTGGCGATCTCCCCCAGCCCGCAACGGATCTGGCGCGCGGGCAGGGTCCGGAGGAAGGCCGGATCGTTGATCGACGCGTGCGCCGGGTGGTACGACCCGAGCATGTTCTTGGTGCCGAGGGCGTTGACCCCGGTCTTGACGCCGACGCCGACGTCGACCTGGCCCACCAGGGTGGTGTTGACCTTGATGTAGCGCACGCCCCGGCAGTAGACGGCCGCCGCGAACCCCACCGTGTCGCAGGTGACGCCGCCGCCGACGGCGATCATCACGCCGCGCCGGTCCAGCCCGGCGGCCTTGGCCTCCGCGCAGATCCGCTCGACGGAGTCCATGGTCTTCTGTGCCTCGCCGCCGCCGATCACCACCACGCTCCAACTGCCCGGCGCCAGACGCTCGGCCAGGTAGCGGCGTAGCTGTTCGCCGTAGAGCCGGTCCACGGACGGGCCGAGGAAGGCGATCACCCGGCGCCCCTCGCAGTACTCGGCCAGCAGCGGGTTCCCCGGTGCGAACACGCCGTCGGTGAGGTCGACGCGGTACGAAGTCCCCTCCGGTGCACGGAGCGCGAAGCCCCCGTCGTCGGCCCGCACCCCGTGCCCGGCCCATGCTGTCTGCTCCGCCACAACGCTCCTCGGATCGGCCGGTCCCTGACCGGACGTGCCGTCAACTGCGGTAACGGGCCAGAGTTAAACAGTTGATAGCCAGATATGGCAAGGATCTTCAGAAACTTGCAGCAATCTCTTGCAGCGGCTTGGGGCCGGTGCGAGCATCGAGGCTCCGCCACCCGAGGAGTCCTCAGATGACCGCACCCATGACGGCGCCGGCCCCCGCACGCACACGTTCGGACTGGTGGGAGGACGCCGTCATCTACCAGGTCTATCCGCGCAGCTTCGCCGACAGCGACGGCGACGGCTGCGGGGACCTGAACGGAATCCGCGACCGTCTGGGCCACCTGCGGGAGCTGGGTGTCGACGCGCTCTGGATCTCGCCGTTCTACACCTCACCGCAGGCCGACGGCGGCTACGACGTGGCGGACTACCGCGCCGTCGACCCGGTGTACGGCACGGTCGGCGACGCCGACGCGCTGATCACCGACGCGCACGCCCTCGGCCTGCGGGTGATCGTCGACGTGGTCCCCAACCACTGCTCGGACCAGCACCCGTGGTTCCTGCAGGCACTGCGCGAGGGCGCCGGCTCCCCGCTGCGGTCCCGGTTCCACTTCCGCCCCGGCCGCGGCCCCGGCGGCGAGGAGCCGCCGAACGACTGGATCTCCCTGTTCGGCGGCCCCGCCTGGACGAGGACCACCGAACCCGACGGCACCCCGGGCGAGTGGTACCTGCACCTCTTCGCCGCCCAACAGCCCGACCTCAACTGGGACTCCACCGCCGTCCAGGACGAGTTCCGGTCCATCCTGCGGTTCTGGCTGGACCTCGGCGTGGACGGATTCCGGGTCGACGTCGCGCACGGCCTGGTCAAGGCCCCGGGCCTGCCCGACCTCGGACGCTACGAACAGCTCGGGCTCCTCGGCGAAACGTCGGTGCCGTACTTCGACCAGGACGGCGTCCACGAGATCTACCGGTCCTGGCGCGGCCTGCTGGAGGAGTACCCGGGCCAGCGGATCGCGGTGGCGGAGGCCTGGACCCGGACCCTGGACCGCACCGCCCGCTACGTCCGCCCCGGCGAGCTCCACCAGGCCTTCAACTTCAAGTTCATGAACGCGCCCTGGGACGACGTCCGGCTGCGCGAACTGATCACGACGTCCTTGGCCGCCATGGGCACCGTCGACGCCCCCACCACCTGGACGCTCTCGAACCACGACGTCATCCGGCACGCCACCCGGTACGCGGAGGGCGACCCGGCCCGCGGCCTGCGCCGGGCCCGGGCCGCCGCGCTGCTGATGCT
The DNA here is from genome assembly GCF_040298365.1 of Kitasatospora sp. NPDC001603. NCBI lineage: Bacteria > Bacillati > Actinomycetota > Actinomycetes > Kitasatosporales > Streptomycetaceae > Kitasatospora > Kitasatospora sp. NPDC001603. The sequence continues at coordinate 28,389 of NZ_JBEPAA010000037.1, read as the reverse complement.
CGCGCTCCCCGGCTCCGCGTACCTCTACCAGGGTGAGGAGCTGGGACTCCCCGAGGTCACCGACATCCCCGACGAGGTCCGCCGGGACCCGGCGTTCCACCGCGCCGACGGCGGCCACGGCATGCGCGACGGCTGCCGGGTCCCGCTCCCCTGGTCCGGCACCCGGGCCCCGTACGGCTTCGGGCCCGTGCCCGGCGGCCCCTCCTGGCTGCCGCAGCCCCCCGAGTGGGCCGACCTCAGCGTCGAGGCGCAGACCGGCGATCCGCGATCCGTCCTGGAGCTGTACCGCAGCGCGCTGCGCCTGCGCCGGACCCATCCCGCGCTCGGCGCCGGCCGGTCCGTCGAATGGCTGGACCTGGCACCCGGGGTGCTCGCGTTCCGGCGCGACAGCGACCAGGGCGCCGTGGTCTGCGCCGTCAACACCACCGGCGCACCGGTCCGCGTCACCGACGGCGGACTCGGCGCCCTCCTGCTCTGCTCGGCCGAACCACCGGCCACCGCGCACCCCGGCGAGGTGCTGCTGGCAGCCGACAGCGCCGGCTGGTGGCTGGCCGGCTGACGAGCGGCCCCGGGGCTTCCCGCCACCGTCACTCTATCGGCGACGCCAGAGCTTGTCATCGGATCGATGACGCGCTACAAAGGTGTCAGGTGAAGCGCACTGGCCCCCTGATCCTTCTGGAGGTGTTTCGCGATGCTGATGCGCACCGACCCGTTCCGCGAACTGGACCGTCTGACCCAGCAGTTCCTGAACACGACCGGCACCTGGTCGCGTCCGACCCCGATGCCGCTGGACGCCTACCGCACCGGCGACGAGTACGTGATGTGCTTCGACCTGCCGGGTGTGAGCCCGGACGCGATCGACATCGACGTCGAGCGGAACATGCTCACCGTCAAGGCCGAGCGCCGTCCCCGCCCCGAGGGCGACGACGTGAAGTGGGAGCTGTCCGAGCGCCCGCTCGGGATCTTCTCCCGCCAGGTGATGCTCTCGGACACCCTCGACCCGGCCGGGATCAGCGCCGACTACGACGCGGGCGTGCTGACCCTCAGGATCCCGGTCGCCGAGAAGGCCAAGCCCCGCAAGATCGCCATCGGCCACAGCGGCGCCCCGAAGCAGATCCAGGCCTGACCCGCACCCCCGGAGCCGTTCCGGGCCGCCCCGCCACCTCTCCCCCGCGGGGCGGCCCGGACGACCTCGCTACGACCTCCTCCTCGGCCGCCCCGCACCACGGCACCGCCCCTGATGACACGTCCCGCACCGCGCGGGCCCCTCTCCCCCGGAAGGCCACCGTCATGACCCGGCACCGCCACCTGATCCAGCAGGTCCGCGCCCTGGGCCGCTACCCCACCGACGAGGAAGCCGAGCGCGTCCTCACCGCGGTCCTCACCGTCCTCGGCTCCCAGCTCACCGGCGAGGAACGCTGCGACCTCGCCGCGGCGCTTCCCGAGCGGGCCCGCGCCCTCTTCGCCGCCCAGATCCCCCTTCCCGAACCGGTCACCGCCCCCGCCTTCGTCGAAGCCGTCGCCCGCAACCTGGGCACCAGCCTCACCGCCGCCCGCTGGGACACCTCCTCCGTCCTGGCCGCCCTCGGCGACCTCGCCGACGACCGGCTCACCGACCGCCTCCTCACTCACCTGCCCCGCGGCTACGCACTGCTGTTCGGCCGCGCGGACCTGACGATCGCCGCCTGAGCGGCCCCGCGCGCCCAGGCGTCCCCGCCCGACCGGGCGCCCGTTCCGGAAGCTCGACCCGCCGCCCGGAGTCGCCGTGCGCGGACCAACGGCGGCCGGTCAGAGGTCGGCCCGGCCGCCGCGGACCACGCAGGAGGCACTGTTCTCCCAGCCCCACCCGTCACCGTCGGGGTCGGAGGAAGCGCTCACGCAGTACGGATAGCCCTTCGGCGCCCTGGTCGGCAGCGGGGACGGGGTACTGCCGGTGTCGGCCCGGCCGCCGGGGACCACGCAGGAGGCGCTGTTCTCCCAGCCCCACCCGTCACCGTCGGGGTCGGAGGAAGCGCTCACGCAGTACGGGTAGCCGTTCGGCGCCCTGGTCGGCAGCGGGGACGGCGAGGGCGACTGGCCGGGCCGGTCGTAGATCGTGGCGGGGCGGGCGGTGACGGCGATGCCGTTGGCTCCGTCGAAGAACCGCTTGCCCCAGGCGGTCGGCGCGTTCGTGTCGAAGCCGTCGACCAGGTCGAGGTACTCGACGCCGCCGCCGTTGCCGCTCCAGGACCAGCCGATGTAGCCGACCGAGAGGGACTGGGCGGTGGCCATGATGGCGTCCTCGTCGGGGTTGCCGTCGCTGTGGTTGGCGCCGAACTCACCGACCACGATGGGCAGTCCGGCGTTGACGTAGGCGCCGAGGTAGGACTGGACCTCGGCGGCGGTGTCGTAGACGCCGTACATGTGGATCGAGAAGATCGTGTTGCGGTCGGGGTCGGACTGGAAGACCGAGCCGGCGTTGTCGCGCATCGTGTGGGACCAGTCCTGGCCCCAGTTCGGCCCGTCGACCATCAGGGCGTGGTGGAGGCCGGCGGCGCGGATCCTGCTGATCGCGCTCTTGGTGGCGGCGGTCCAGGCGGCGTAACCGCTGTTGCCCCAGGGTTCGTTGGCGATGTTGACGACGACGTAGGCCTCCTGGCCGGCGAGGACGCTCTTGTTGTCCACCCAGAACTGGGCGGCCCGGTCGAGCGTGGTGGCGGCGCCGTCCTCGCCGTAGCCGGTGGCGTCGTGGACCTCCAGCACGCAGATCACCTTGGCGCGCTTGCACTGGTCGATCAGGGTGGCGAGCTCGGCGGAGCCGGTGCGGGTCCAGCGGTCGCCGTTGCTGAGCACGACACGGACGGTGTTGGCGCCCCTGCCCGCGATGTCGGCGATGGCGGTGGTCCGGGTGGGGTACCAGGTGTACGCGTGGTTGACCCCTCGCATCACGAACTGGCTCCCGTTGGCCTCGTAGACGCGGCCGTTACTGACGTGGATGCCGGTACCGGCGGCCTGGGCACCACCCGGGGCGAACCCGAACACCCCGAACAGCAACCCGAAGGCGGCCGCGAGTGCCGCTCCGACCGTCGTGAGCGCTCTGCGGCTCTGCGGCTTGTCCATGGCTCTCCTCAAATCGTTTGTGGGGGTCTGGAGTCGATGGCCTCGACCGACGCGCGGGTACGCGTCGACGCCGTCATCGCCCTCCAGTCGTTCTCGAACGGCCTGCCGGTGATGGGGCGTCAGGCCTTCGGGGCGCTCACCAGGGCGAGCCACGCGTCGGCCAGCAGGCGGTGGCCGAGTGGGGTGGGGTGCACGCCGTCGGCCGCGATCAGGGCGGGATCGCCCGCCGTCCGGGCGGCCTGGTTGAGCAAGCCGTCGGCGGCCAGCAGGCCCGCGTCGTGCGCGGCGGCGAGGCGGCGGACGGCCTGGATCCGGGCGTCGAGGTCGGCCCGCCAGCCCCACTGCTCCTCCCGCACGGGCACCAGGAACGGCTCGATCAGCACCAGTCGGGGAGCGCAGTGCCCGGACAGGTCTCCGAGCAGCCGGTGGTAGTCCCGCTCCCACCGGTCGACCGGGCTCGGCAGGCCCCGGTCGTGGCGGCGCCAGGTGTCGTTGACGCCGATCAGGACGGAGACCAGCCCGGGCCGGTGAGCGAGGGTGTCGGCCGGCCAGCGCGCGCGCAGGTCCGCGAGGCGGTCGCCGCCCACGCCCCGGTTGAGCACCGCCGGGGTACCGGGGAGCCCGGCGGCGGCCAGCGCGGCGTAGCCGTGGCCGAGGTCTCCGGGGCAGCCGCGGTCGCGGCCGGCCTCGGTGATGCTGTCGCCCTGGAAGAGGACGGTGGTGCGGGGGTGCATGCGGGACTCCTCCCGGAGGGCCCGCCGCCCGGGCTGACGGTCACCGGGCGGCGGGCGGTCAGTGGGTCAGCCCGCCGCGGCCATCGCCTTCGCATGGGCTGCGAAGAGCTGCGCGCCGGCACGGGTGGGGTTGGCCGGGTCGTTGTTCCACATCACCCGGTGGCCGTCGTGGTCGGGGTAGAAGGAGCCGTCGTCGACGCGGGAGGTGAGCAGCCAGAACTGGTCGCCGGCCGCGCCGTTCGCGAGTGCGGCGTCGGTCCAGGCGCGATAGGCGGCGTCGCGGGTCGCGGCGTCGGGGATGTCGCGGGCCGGGTCGATCTGCAGGCCGAACTCCTCGACGACGACGGGTTTGCGGAGCTCGCGGCCGTCGGCGAGATGGTCGGTGATCCAGCGGGTGCCCCATTCGGTGGCGTTGGCGCCGTGCTTGGAGCCGCTGGTCTCCCCCCAGTTCTGCGGGTAGACGTGCACGGTCCCGTAGTCGACGGCGGGCAGGGCGGTGAGCTTGCGCCAGTCGCTGCCCTCGTAGTCGGAGTAGGGATAGTCCGCGTGGCCGGGCTCGCCGTAGAAGCCCTCGTCGCCGACGGCGAGGAGCTGGCGGGGGGCCAGGGCCTTGACGTAGTCGCTCATCTCGCGGGCCCAGCCGAGGAGCGTGGCGCCGGACTTGTCACTGCGGCAGCGCGGCTCGTTGGCGAGCTCCCAGGCCATGACGGTGGGGTCGTCGTCGTAGCGCAGCCCGGTGTAGCGGTTGCGGCGCCCGATGACGTGCTTGGCCCAGGCCCGGTAGGCCTTCTTGCAGGTGGCGTCGGTGTAGAAGCGGTCGTGGTGGGTGCCGTCGCCGTAGGAGTCGTCGGGCAGGTCGAGGAACCAGGAGACGTACTGGCGCATGCCGCCGTAGTCGGGCCAGTTGTTGACCAGCGGGAGGACCAGACGGAGACCGAGCCGGCCGGCCTTGTGGACGGCGTAGTCGAGGCTGTCGAAGGCGGCCTCGTCGTACTGGAACGGCTTGGGCTGGAGGGCTCGGTGGGAGTGGCCGTCGCCGTCGGCGAAGGCCCAGGCGCGGATCACGGTCAGGCCCATCGCGGCGGCGTCGTTCAGCACGGCGTCGATCATGTAGTGGGACTGCTGGTGAAGGTAGTAGCAGTTGGTGCCGCCGAAGCGGAACTTCCGTCCGCTCAAGCGCAGTTCACCGTTTCTGGCGGTGACGAACGAGCGCCGTGCGCCGTCCTCGCTGCCGCGGCCCCGCCGCTGCTCGTCGTCCTGGCCGGCGCCAGTGGTGGCGGAGGCGGCGACGCCGAGCAGCGGGGTGGCGGCGACGCCGAGGGCGACGGCGCCGAGCAGGGTGCGGCGGGCGGTGGTGCGGGGCTGGTCGTTCACGGGTCTCCTCCGGACAAGCGGCGGGTGGGATGGTGCCTGGGGGGGCGTAAGGGTTCGGTCAGCGGGCCCGCGGGACCTTGGCGCGGAACAGGGTGGCGTCACCGTCCAGCCGGACGGGTCCGCCGGCAGCGGGCAGGTAGGCGGACCGGCCGGGTCCGAGGGCGGGCCCGTCGTCGACCCGGGCGGTGCCGCGGACGCAGAGCAGGATCTGCGGTCCGTCGTCCACGATCCGCAGGGGTGCTCCGAGTTCGATCCGGGAGAGGCTGAACTCCTCGGCGGGGGTGAGGAACTCGAGCTCTTCGGGCCCGACGGGGACGGCGGGGACGTGCTGCGGCGCGGTGGGACGGAAGTCGACCACGGCGGCCAGCCCGGCGGTGTCGACGTGCTTGGGGGTGAGGCCGCAGCGCAGCACGTTGTCGGAGTTGGCCATGATCTCGACGCCGAGGCCGTGCAGGTAGGCGTGCGGAACACCGGCGTCCAGGTAGAGGGCCTGGCCCGGGCCCAGCCGGACGTGGTTGAGGAGCATCGCGGCGAGGATCCCCGGGTCGCCGGGGTGGTCGAGGGCGGCGCCCCGGTAGGCGGCCCAGGTGGCCGCGTCCGGGTCGGCACCGGAGGCCAGGTCCGCCAGGGCGGAGGGGAGTTCGGCGGCGGCCTGCTCTCCCCTGGTCCGGTCCTCGGCGAGTGCGCCGGTCAGCACGGTGCGCAGTGCCTGGTCAGCGGGGGCGGTACGCAGCTGCCGGATCCAGGGGTCCAGTACCGGCAGTGCCAGCCGCTCCCAGAGCGCGGCGGTGACCCGCGGGTCGCGGAAGCCGCAGAGTGCCTCGAAGTCGCTCAGTGCGCAGATCAGTTCGGGCTTGTGATGGCGGTCGCGGTAGATCCGGTGCGGGGCGTCCAGCGGGATGCCGGCGGCCTGCTCCCCGTCGTACCCGGCCCTCGCCTGGGCGGTCGTCGGGTGGACCTGCACGGAGAGGGCGTGGTCGGCGGCCAGGAGCTTCAGCAGGAAGGGCAGGCGGGGTCCGAAGCGGCCGGCCACCCGGCCGCCGAGCTCGTGCTGCGGGTCCCGGGCGATGACGGTGTCCAGGCCTTCGCTGCCGTGGCCGCGGTCGATCCGGGCGGGAGCGCCGGGGTGGGCGCCCATCCACAGCTCGGCCTCGGGTACGCCGGTGGGCCGGCGGCCCGTCAGTTCGGCGAGCGCGGTGGTGGACCCCCAGGTGTAGTGGCGGATGGGAGTGGTGAGCGGGTCGGCGGTCATGTCGGTGCTCCGGTGTGCGTGGGCCCCGACCCGTCCCCGGGCCTCCTCACCCTCACGAGGAGTCGGGGACGGGTCGGGAGTCTGTGGGAGAGAGTCAGCGGGCCGGTGGTCCGCTGCTGCCGCGCGGCACCAGGACAGGGGTGGAGGCCGGGCCGGTGGGCGGTCGCTGGTGCTCGATGACGTCGAACAGGGTGCGGGCGACAAGGGCTCCGTAGCCGTGCACGTCGTGGCTCATCGCGGACAGCGGGGGGTGGGTGAGCCGGCACAGCTGGGAGTCGTCCCAGGCGATCAGCGACAGGTCGGTGGGTACCCGGAGGCCGAGTTCGGCGGCGACGGCGATGCCGGCCACGGCCATGATGTCGTTGTCGTAGATGATCGCGGTGGGGCGGTCGGCGGAGGCCAGCAGCATCCGGGTGGCCCGGGCGCCGGCCCGGCCGGAGAAGTCGGTGGGCAGGCTGCGCGGCGGCTCCAGGCCGAGCTGTTCGGCGACGGCCTCCAGCGCCCGGGTACGAATGGCGGTGTGGCCGAGTGCCGGGTCGCCGCCGACCCGGGCCAGCCGGCGGTGGCCGAGCATCGCCAGGTAGCGGACAGCGTCCTCGACGGCGGCGCAGTCGTCGGTCCAGACGGCGGCCAGCGCCCCGCCGGCGAGCGTCGGGTGGCCGGCCGCCACGGCGGGCAGGCCGAGCGCGGCTGCCGCCGGGACACGGGGGTCGGCCTCGGTGAGGTCGACCAGGACGGCCCCGCCGACGCGGCGGGCGCGCCACCAGGTGCGGTGCACGGCGATCTCCTGCTCGCGATCGCGCACCAGGCGCAGCAGCAGGGTCGCCGAGCGCTCCGCCAGGACGCTCTCGATGCCGGAGATGAACTCCATGTAGAAGGGTTCCAGGCCGAGTTGGTGCGCCGGACGGGCGAGGACCAGTCCGACGGTCTCGCTGCCGGGGGCGCGCCGGGCCAGGCTGCGGGCGGCTCGGTCGGGCACCCAGCCGAGCTCCTCGGCGGCGGCCCGGATCCGCTGCCGGGTGGGCGCGGACACCCCGGGCCTGTCGTTGAGGGCCAGTGATACGGCGCCGGCGGAGACACCCGCGCGGGCGGCGACGTCGCGGATGGTGACGCGTACGCTCATCGCCGTGCCCTCCTGGCAGTGCTCCGGGCCGCGTTCCGGGCCGGCGGCACCGCGGCGCGGGTGCGGTGCCGCCGGACCGTCGCCCAGGGGAGCCGGTTCACTTGCTGGAGCCGGCGGCGAAGCCGGCGTAGATCAGGCGCTGGAGGGCGAGGAAGACCACCAGCGTGGGCAGGATGACCAGGATGGTGCCGGCGGAGATGATCTCCCAGTTGACGCCGAACGGTCCCTGGAAGCGGAACAGTGAGGTGGAGATGGTGCCCAGGTCGCTGGAGGGCATGTAGAGGAAGGGGATGAAGAAGTCGTTGTAGACGGTCACGCCCTTGACGATCACCACGGTGGCGATGGCGGGCTTGAGCATCGGCAGGATGATCCGCCAGTAGATCGTGAAGCTGTTGGCACCGTCGAGGCGGGCGGCTTCGTCGAGGGAGACCGGGATGGAGCGGATGAACTGCAGGAAGATGTAGATCGAGATGATGTCGGTGCCGAGGTAGAGCAGGATCGGCGCCCAGCGGGTGTTGAACGCGCCCAGGTTGTCGATGATCTGGAAGGTCGCCACTTGGGTGGTGACGCTGGGCACCAGGCTCGCCAGCAGGAAGAGCGCCATGACGAGCTTCTTCAGCCGGAAGTCGAAGCGGTCGATGGCGTAGGCGGTCATCGAGCCGATGACCACCGTGCCGGTCACCGAGACCAGCAGGATGAAGGTGGTGTTGAGGAAGGCGGGCAGCATCTTGCCCTGGGTGAAGGCGATGTGGAAGTTCTCGAAGTTGAGCCAGTTGCCCGGCAGGTCGAGCGGGCGGGTGTCGAGGGCCTCCTGACGGGTCTTCAGGGCGGTGAACATGATCACCACGAGCGGGATCAGCACGACGGCGCCGGCCAGGACCAGGGAGAGGTACTTGGCGCCGCCGGCGGCGGCGGACCGGGCGTGGATCCTCCCCGCCGCGCGGGGGTGCCGCGCGAGGGTGACGGGGTCGGTGGTCACGACAGTTCCACCCTCTCCTCCGGCACCAGGCGGCGCTGGATCCAGGTGACGAGCAGGATCAGGACGAGCAGGACGACGGCGCTGGCCGAGGCGAGGCCGTACTTGTCGAACTTGAAGGCCATGTTGATGCTCTGGATGACGAAGGTCTGCGAGCCGTTGGCGCCGCCGGTCATGATGTAGGGGATCTCGAAGACGGCCAGCGAGCCGGAGACGGCGAGGATCGCGCTGAGACTGATGACGGGCTTGATGCTGGGCGCGATGATGTGGCGGAACTGCTGCCAGCGGTTGGCGCCGTCGAGCGCGGCCGCTTCGTAGAGGTGGGGCGGGATGGACTGGATGGCGCCGAGGAACAGCACCAGGTTCAGGCCGGTGTAGCGCCACACCGACACGCCGGCCAGCGACGTGTTGACCAGGTCCGGGTCACCCATCCAGAGGTGCTCGCCGTGGACACCGAGGAGCGCGAGCAGGGAGTCCAGGGTGCCGTGCGGCCGGAAGAAGTAGAGGAAGACGAAGCCGATCGCGACGCCGTTGATCAGGTACGGGAAGAAGAGGATGCCCTTGAAGAAGTTCCGGAACCTGGTGTCGAAGCTCAGCACGGTGGCGAAGTAGAGCGCCAGGCAGATCTGCACCACCGCGGCGATCAGGTAGACGCCGCTGACCAGGAACACCTTGAACAGCTCGGGGCGGGTGAACAGGTCGGTGTAGTTCTCGAACCCGACGTTGTTCCTCTCCGGGCTGATGCCGTCCCAGTCGGTGAAGCTGTAGCCGATCATGTCGCCGATCGGCAGGTAGGTGAAGGTCACCAGCAGCCCGAGCGGCACCAGCAGGTAGAGCCACGGGGTGAACCACCAGTGCCTGCGGACGCCCTCGCGCCGGGCGACGCGGTCCCGGACACCCTTGCGCCGGGCGACGCGGCCCCGGTCGGCCGGGGCGGCGGCGAGGGTGGTCCGCGCGGGGGGCTTTCCGGTGCCCCGGTCCCTCTGCAGTGCAGTCATCTTCGTTCCTTCGTAGGTCCTGGCGTCCGGTGAGCGGCACGGCCCGGCCCCGATGTCAGAGCGGGTGGGCCCGGGCCGCGCCGCTCGGTCCCGTGGGTCAGCCGACCGTCTTCTGCGACTCGGACCACTTCTTGTTGAGCTCGGCGAAGTAGCTCTTCTGGTCGCCGGCGGCGGCGCCGCGGGCGATGTCGACCAGCTTCTGCCGGTAGCCCGGGGCGTCCAGGTTGATCTCCGCGCCCTTGTCGATCTTCTTGACCGCGGCCAGCTTCTCCTGGTCCTGGCTGATCATCCGCACGCCCTTCTCGATGAAGGGCTTGAGCGCGCTGGGGAGTTCGGTGCCCTTGACGGAGGAGATGCCCTGCTCGTCCTGAGCGGCACCGGACTTGTTGACGAACCAGTCGATCCAGGCCCGGGCCGCTTCCTGGTTCTTGGAGTGCTTGTTGATCGCGTACTTGTAGTCCGGCTGCAGGACGGTGCACGGAGTGCCGGTCGTCGAGGGGAAGGGCATGTAGCCGATGTCGTCCGGGTTCGCGCCGGCCTTGGAGGCGGCATCGCGCACCTGCGCGATGGACCAGGAGCCGAGGTACATCGACCCCACCTTGCCGGTGGCCAGCAGGACCTTCGAGTTGTCCCAGTTGGTGGTGGTCGGGTCCTCCTCGGAGAGCTTCTCGTGGACGACCGAGTACAGCAGGCTGTCGATGGTGAAGATGTCGTTGCCGCCGGTCCACGGCAGCGGTGTGGTGGCCATGGCGTCCTTGGCCCCGGGGTCGCAGCTCGGGGAGCTGACCGCGTCGGTCCACTGCCGCAGCGGCCAGCCGTCGTGGTAGTTGGTGTAGTACGGGGTGGCGGCGCCCTTGGCCTTGAGGGCCTTCAACGCGGTGACGAACTCCTCCGGCGTCTTCGGCCACTCGGTGACGCCGGCGTCCGCCCAGACCTTCTTGTTGTAGACGAAGCCGGTCACCGTGCCGTAGTTGGCGATGCCGTAGACCTTGCCGGCCACCGTCGAGTAGTCGGTCCACTGGTACTGCTCCGACAGCTCGGCGGCCTCGCCCAACGGCGAGAAGAAGTGGGGGAACTGGGCGATGGACAGGTCCGAGGGGATCGGCAGCACGTCACCGTAGTTCTCGGTGTTCATGCGGATCTTGACTTCGCCCTCGTAGTCCTTCATCCCCTCGAACTTCACCTTGACGTTCGGGTAGACCTTCTTGAACTCGGCGGCGTACTTGTCCAGGATGCCCCCGCCGAGCTGGTCCGTGCGGTTCGTCAGGACCGTGATCGAGCCCGACACCTTGGCCGGGTCGGCGTTGACCGTCGGGACCGAGGAAGCGCCGTCGCCGCCGTTGCTGCTACACGCCGTGAGCACCACCGTGGTCGCGGCCGCGACGGCCACCCATCCTCTTCGCATCTCGCTCATCCTTCGTGCTGATCGTCTTGTGACACGGGGGGAGGCAACACCCAGCAGGCCTGGCCGGTCTCCCTGGCTGCTGGACGCTTAACGTAGACGTCACTTCGCCGTCATGTCCATAGAGCGGTCAACATTGATATCCACCAGTTCTGTGTCCAATCAAGGTGCTCTTTACTAAAACATTGCCTAACAAGATATCGAATCGTCTTTGCTGCCCGATCGCGACCGGCGGGCGCTGGACAACGTTGTCGCGGTGGATCAGAATCACCGGGATCGCCCCTGCGGCGCCCCGTCCAGCACTGCGGTGCCCCCTGTCACACATGCGGAGAAGTTACAATGAGTTACGACATGGCCGCTCCCGCAACGACACCCGGACCTGCTGGGCCGGCCCCGGGCGGCGCCCTCGCGGGACCGCTGATCGCGGCTGTCGACATCGGTGGCACCAAGATCGCCGGCGGCCTGGTCGACACCGACGGCACACTGCTCCACCAGCTCCAGGTGCCCACCCCGGCCGACGGTGACCGGCACGAGCTGATGGCCGCCGTCGACCACGTCCTCGACGACCTCGCCCGCCTCCCCGCCTGGCAGCACGTCCGGGCCCTCGGCATCGGCAGCGCCGGCCCCGTCGACATCGCCGCCGGCACCGTCAGCCCGGTCAACCTGCCCGGCTGGCGCGGTTTCCCGCTGCGCTCCGAGGCCGCCGAGCACCCAGCCGTCCGCGGCCTTCCGGTCGTACTCGGCGGCGACGCCGTCGCCATGACCGCGGCCGAACACTGGCGCGGCGCCGCCCGCCCCTTCCGCAGCGCGCTGTGCCTGGTGGTCTCCACCGGCGTGGGCGCCGGGCTGGTGCTCGACGGCCGCCTGCACACCGGCGCCACCGGCAACGCCGGGCACCTCGGCCACATCAGCGTCGACTACCGGGGCCGCCCCTGCCCCTGCGGCTCCCGCGGCTGCCTCGAAGGACTGGCCTCCGGCACCGCCATCGCCCGCACCGCCGCGGAACTCGGCTGGCGGCCCGGCCCGGACGGCGTCGCCACCGCGGGCGCGGTCGCCGTCGCAGCCCGGGCCGGCGACCCGCTCGCCCTGACCGCCTACGACCGCGCCGCCCGGGCGCTGGCTGCCGGGATCGCCGCCACCGCCACCCTCGTCGAGATCGAGGCCGCGGTGATCGGCGGCGGCGTGGCCAGGGCCGGCTCCGTCCTCTTCGACCCGCTCACCCGCCACCTCGCCTCGTACGCCACCCTGTCCTTCGCCCGCGGACTGAGCCTGGTGCCCGCGCACCTGGGCACCGACGCCGGCCTGGTCGGCGCCGCCGCCCTCGCCCTCCCGGCCCTGCCCGCCCACCGCTGACGCCCTTGGCCTCCCCGGCGTCCCGCCGGACGACGGCACCGACCCGCCGGACGACGGCGCCGTCCCGCGCCGGCCCTGCCCTCCGAACCCGGATCCCCACCCGCCCGACCGCCCGGGGATCGGCGGAGACGGCCCCGCCGCCCGCGAGATGAGCCGCGGGCACGCGGCGGTCCGCCGGCCGGACGACCTGACAGGATGTACCGGGAACGCGTGCACGCGCGTCGCCGGGCCACCAGCCGTCGGAGGGGAACAGCATGCAGCACCGGGTGACGATCCGAGACGTCGCCGCCCGCGCCGGGGTCTCCGCCGGCGCCGTCTCGCTCGCCCTCAACGACCGGCCCGGCGTCTCGCAGGAGACCCGCCGCCGCATCACCGAAGCCGCCCGCGAACTCGGCTGGTCCCCCAATCTCGCCGCCCGTTCACTGGCCCGCGGTCCCCGGGTGCACACCATCGGCATGGCGATCAGCCGCGAAGCCGTGGCCGAGGGTCTCGACGCCCTCCACATGGCGCTCATCGGCGGCATCGAGAACGTCCTGTCGGAACGCCCCTGCTCCCTGCTGCTCCGCCTCACCGCCAGCAGGGAGATGGAGATCGCCCTCTACAAGCAGTGGTGGCAGTCCGGCCAGGTCAACGGAGCGGTGCTGACCGGGGTGACCGCGGACGACCCCCGGATCGAGCCGACCCACCGTCTGGGCATGCCGGTGGTCGCCGTCACCCACCCCGACCACAGCGGGCCCTTCCCGGCGGTCTGGATGGACGAAGCGGCGGCGATCACGGAGGCCGTGCGCTACCTCGCCATCCTGGGGCACCGCCGGATCGCGCACATCACGGGCCCGGCCAGGCTCGGCAGCGCGCTGGTCCGCTCGCGGGCGTTCGAGGACGTCGCCGTCGAACTGTCTCTCCAGGACTACCGCCACGTCCCCACCGACCTGTCCGCGCACCAGGGCGCCAGAGCCACCCGGGAACTGCTCGCCTCCGATCGGCCGCCGACCGCGATCGTCTACGACAACGACATCATGGCCGTGGCCGGCCTGTCGGTCGCCGCCGAGTTGGGCCTGCGGGTCCCCGAGGACGTGTCGCTCGTCGCCTGGGACGACTCCGACCTGTGCCAGATCACCAGACCCGGACTGTCCGCCCTCAGCCACGATCCGTTCGCGTTCGGCTCCGAGATCGCGCGGTGCCTGCTCGAACTGCTGGACACCGGACGGGCCGGTTCCCGCATTTCCGGTACGCCCGTCCTGGTCCCGCGCGGTACCACCGGCCCGCCGCCGCGCTGGTCGTGAGCCCTGCCTGTGCTCAGGGCCGGGCCGCTCGGACCGGTGGTGCGGCAGTGCTTCCGCGGGGTGTCAGTTGCGGGGCGGTGTCTTCGTAACCGCCGCTCGTCTGCCCCGAGATCAGCGCCAGCAGGGTCCGGGCGGCGTGCGCGCCGTAGGCGTGGATGTCCCGGGTCAACGCGGTCAGCGCGGGCCGTACCACCTGGACGAGTGGGGAGTCGTCCCAGGCGACGATCGACAGGTCCCCGGGCACCTGGAGTCCGATCTCCTGCGCGACCGACAGGCCGGCCACGGCCATGATGTCGTTGTCGTACAGGATCGCGGTGGGCCGGTCGGGGGTGAGCAGCAGACGCCGCGTCGCCCGCGCACCCTCCACGCCGGTGTAGTCGGTGTGGACGACCGGCGCGGCCTCCAGCCCCAAGTCCTGGCACACGGTGGTGAAGGCCACGTCACGCAGTGAGGTGTGCACCAGGCCGGTGAGCCCGGCGACCCGGCCGACCCGGTGATGACCCAGCGCCGCGAGGTACTCCAGCGTCTCGCGGATCGCCGCGGCGTCGTCGGACCACACCGGGGTCAGGCCACCCGAGCCGGACGGGTGACCGATGACGACCGTCGGCAGGCCGAGCTCCTCCAGGGCCGGCACCCGCGCGTCGTCCTCCCGCAGGTCCACCAGGATCGCACCGTCGATCTGCCGCTCGCCCCACCAGCGCCGGTACGCCTCCAGTCCGCGTTCGTGGTCGGAGACCACCTGGAGCGCCAGCGAATAGGAGGCGTCGGACAGGACGTTCTCGATCCCACCGATCAGCTCCATGAAGAACGGCTCGGTCCCCAGCATCCGGGCCGGCCGCGCCAGCGCCAGACCCACCGCCGATGACTTCGCCCCGCTCAGCGCCCGGGCGGCGCTGTTGCGCACGAACCCGATCTCCTCGGCGACCTCCGCGATCCGGGCCCGGGTCGCCTCCGAGACGCCCGGCTGGCCGTTGAGCGCGTTCGAGACGGAGACCTTCGACACGCCGACGATCTTGGCGATGTCGGCGATCGTCGGCCGTCGCCCGGCCGGACGCTGCTGCGGGGACACCTGATCCACGAGGACCCTTCTGAACGGCTGGGGCAGACCTTTCGCCCCCAAGCTACTACGGGCCCGGCCGTCCGCAGAAGCCGCCCCGGGATGCTCGGGGCAACCGGTTAACCAGCGGTTGACAGCGAGCAGGTGCCAACAATGGCGCCCTTAGAGTGAAGCGGTTAACTCGACGAGCGCCGTAGCCGGACGCGCCGGCGGCCGCCTCGGCGCGACCGCCACCGACTCCGGTCGCGCCCCCGCGGTCGGAGGTGGCGCACCGGTGCGGCTCAGCAGGCGGCCTGCCGCACACCAGTGATCGACCGCAGCTGGCGAACCGGTAAAGGAACGGCACTTAACTCGACGCTCACCGTCAACGATCAGCGAGCCCTCGTAGGCACGATGGCTATCCCCAGCAGGGACTTCATCGCTCGACTGGGCCCAGAAACCTCACCTAACCGGTTTATGGACAGGTTCAGTAGGAGGGGCTACGGTTGCTCCCACCCGCCTTCGGAACCACCCCCACAGCGAATGGAGCCGCACGATGAAGGACGTCACCCAGCTCGACCAGGGCTGGGCCCTGCACCACGCGGGGAGTCGGCTCCCCGCCGCCGTGCCCGGCTGCGTCCACACCGATCTGCTGGCCGCCGGTCTGATCCCGGACCCGTTCCTGGAGGCCAACGAGACCGACGTCGCCTGGGTCAGCCGCCAGGACTGGACCTACACCCTGGAGCTGCCGGACCACGGCACCCGGCACGAGCGCACCGACCTGGTCTTCGAAGGGCTCGACACCGCCGCCACCATCACCCTCGGCGGCACGGAACTCGGCTCCACCCGCAACATGCACCGCGGCTACCGCTTCGACGCCACCGGCCTGACCGGCGAGTTGGCGGTGCGCTTCACCAGCGCCTACCGGGAGGCCGAGCGGGTGCGCGGCCTGGTCGGCGACCGCCCCAACGTCTATCCGGAGCCGTTCCAGTACATCCGCAAGATGGCCGCGAGCTTCGGTTGGGACTGGGGCCCGACCCTGCCCGGCGCCGGCATCTGGCGACCGGCCCGGATCGAGCGCTGGTCCACCGCCCGACTGGCCCGGGTGCGCCCGCACACCACCGTCAACGGCACCACCGGCACCGTCGAACTCCACCTCGACCTGGAGCGCACCACCACCGGCGCGGCCCGCGAGCTCACGGCCACCGCCACCATCGGCGACCACACCGCCACGGTCGCCCTCCCGGGCGGCCAGGACACCGCCGTCATCGTCCTGGACGTCCCCGACCCCGCGCTCTGGTGGCCGCGCGGCTACGGCGACCAGGCCCTGTACGACCTCGACGTGACGCTCGCCGACGCACAGGGGCCGCTCGACAGCTGGCACCGCCGCGTCGGCTTCCGCACCATCGAGCTCGACACCTCCGACGACGAACACGGCAGCGGCTTCACCCTGGCGGTCAACGGCGTCCGCCTGTTCGTCCGGGGCGTCAACTGGATCTCCGACGACACCCTGGTCAGCCGGGTCACGCCCGAACGCTACCGGGAGCGCCTCACCCGCGCCGCCGAGGCCAACGTCGACCTCGTGCGGGTCTGGGGCGGCGGCATCTACGAGGACGAGGCCTTCTACGACACCTGCGACGAACTCGGCCTGATGGTCTGGCAGGACTTCCTCTTCGCCTGCGCCGCCTACCCGGAGGAGCAGCCGCTGCGCGGCGAGATCGAGGCCGAGGCCCGCGAGAACGTCGTCCGCCTCATGCCGCACCCCTCACTCGTGCTGTGGAACGGCAACAACGAGAACCTCTGGGGCTTCCGCGACTGGGGCTGGGAGACCGAACTCGCCTCGGCCTCCTGGGGCGAGGGCTACTACCTCGGCGTGCTGCCCCGCATCGTCGCCGAACTCGACCCCACCCGCCCCTACACGGCCGGCAGCCCCTGGTCCGGCAGCTGGGACCACCACCCCAACGACGTCGACCACGGCACCCACCACTCCTGGGAGGTGTGGAACCGCCAGGACTACGCCGAGTACCGGGCCACCATCCCCCGCTTCGTCGCCGAGTTCGGCTGGCAAGCCCCGCCCGCCCACGCCACCCTGCGCCGCGCCCTGCCCACCGAAGAACTGGCCGCCGGCTCCCCCGGCATGCTCCACCACCAGAAGGCCGAGGACGGCAACGGCAAGCTCGACCGCGGCGTCGAGCGCCACTTCGACCTCCCCGCCGACTTCGACCGCTGGCACTACCTCACCCAGGTCGTCCAGGCCCGCGCCGTCGCCGCCGGCATCGAGCACTGGCGCTCCCACTGGCCCCGCTGTGCGGGGACCGTCGTCTGGCAGCTCAACGACTGCTGGCCGGTCTCCTCCTGGGCCGCCATCGACGGCGACGGCCGCCTCAAGCCGCTCTGGTACGAGCTGCGCCGCGTCTTCGCCGACCGACTCATCACCATCCAGCCGACCACCGGTGACGCCGCCCCGACCCTCGCCCTGGCCAACCAGGCAGCCCAGCCCTGGCACACCGTCGTCACCCTGCGCAGGGTCTCCGCCGACGGCACCACCACCACGACAACCGAACTGCCGGTGACCGTCGAAGCCCGCTCGGTACTGCGCCTGCCGGTGCCGAACGCGCTGGCGCCGACGGCCGGCTCGACCAAGGAGTTCCTGGCCGCCGACGCCGACGACCTGCGTGCGGTGCACTTCCCGGTACCGGACAAGCACTTCGACTACGCGCGGCCCGAGTTCGACGTGACCGTGGAGCCGGTGGCCGGCCACGACACGGCCCTCGACATCGTGGTCACCGCCCACACCCTCGTCCGCGACCTGCTGCTGCAGGCGGACCGGCTGGCACCCGACGCGGTCGCCGACCGAGGCCTCCTGACCCTGCTCGCGGGCGAGCGGGCCCGGATCCGGATCACCGGAGCGCCCGGCGTCGACGCCGACACCGCCCGCGCCGCCCTGTACTGCGTGGAACCCGCGTGACCAGGTCCACCTGACGCGCCGCTGACGGCTCGCTGCTGCCGGGCTCCCACCGCCGGCAGCAGCGAGCCCCCAAGAGCTTCGCCGCCACCACCATGGTCGACGCCACCACCTGGCAGAGCAGCGGCGTCACCTGCCCCTGCCCCACACACGCCCGGGTGCCGCCGGCCCGCGCCGTCCCCGACGCGGTCGCGGGCCGCCGTACTCGCGGGCCGCGACCGCTCCCCGACCCTGCCGAGGGGCACCGGCCTTGATCGGCCGGCGGGCCGGCGCTGCCGCGCACGCCGGGCGGCGGCCGTACGGGGCTGGGGCGGGGGCGGTTTCCGCCGGCGGGGCGGACTCGGCTGCGTGGCCGCGGCCGCGATCGTCGGTGTACTCGCCCTCGCCCGGTAGGGCCTGTCGCCGTCAGCGCCCTCGTCGGGGCCTGCGGAGCAACGGACACGGCCTCGGACCGCCCCCGAGGGGCGGCGACGGGTGGACGAGTTCCTCCGGACCGGCGGAAACATCCGGTCCGCCGCCCGTAGGCTGAGGCCCGCGGCGCCGCCGGGGGGCGGAGCGTGCCGCGCACAGAGTCGACCGAGGAGCCGAGCATGGACAGGCGCAGGGTGGTCGTGACCGGGGCGACCTTCCCGGACCAGGTGGTACGGAAGCTGGAGGCCGGCGGGTTCACCGTCGAGTCGCTCCCCGGCGACCTGGACGAGGACAAGGTGGTCCAGGCGCTGCACGGCGCCTGGGGCTACGTACTGGGCGGGTCGGAGGTGATGTCCGCGCGCGCGTGGGACCGGCTGCCGGACCTCGCGGTGGCCTGCTTCATGGGCACCGGCTACGGCTCCTTCATGGAAGTACCCGAGGGCGCTTCGCCGACCCGGTTCTGCTACACCCCGCACGCCAACGCGGTGGCCGTCGCGGAGTTCACCGTCGCTCAGATGCTCGACCTGGTCCGCGGGGTGACCCGCCGGGTGACGGGCGTGCGGGCCGGGCTGTGGAGCGAGGACGCGACGCCCTCGCTGGTCGGCGCCCGACTCGGGGTGGCCGGCCTGGGCCACATCGGCCGCGAGGTGGCCCGGATGGCGCACGCCGCGTTCGGCATGGAGGTCCTGTACTGGAACCGCACGCACCGCCCGGAGCTCGACGGGCTGCCCTACACCGCGGTCGCCTCCCTGGACGACCTGTTCGAGGCCGCCGAGGTCGTGACCCTGCACTTCCCCCACCAGCCGGGCGTCAACGACGGTGTCATCGGCGCACGGCAGTTGACGGCGCTGGGCCCCGAGGGCTTCCTGATCAACACCGCCCGCGCCGCCCTCGTCGACCCCGACGCCCTGCGCACCGCACTCGCCACGGACCTGATCGCCGGCGCGGCCTTCGACGGCTACTACACCGAACCGACGCCGCACCCGGCCGAGGACCCGTACGGACTGCTGGAGTTCGTCCCGGACCGGCTGCTGGTCACACCCCACTGCGCCTACCTCAGCACCCAGGCCGTCCGGCGCATGGCCGACATGGCCGCGGAGAACCTGCTCTCCGTCGCCCGGGGCGACCAACCCCCCTACCCCGTCACGGCCGGGTAGCACGCCGCGCCGTGCGGACGGGGACGCGGCGGGCAGGTGGCCGGTCCTGGGCGCGGGATGCCTTCGACGGCCCCGGTGATGGTCCACCCTCGCCCGCCGCGGACCGGGCCGCCGGCTCACGGCGACGCCCGGACCGCGGCGGACTCCTCCCCGGCCCCTAGCGAACGACCTCGTAGCTCAGCGCCGGGAACGGGAAGTCGGCCCAGTGCAGGCTGCCCAGCACGTAGGACAGGTCGCTCGGCTTGCCGGGCAGGCCGGTCCGGCAGTCGGCGGTGAAGTAGACCCTGATGTTCACCTCGGTGAAGTCCACCGCGGACAGTGCGGCGGACGGCAGCGCGCGGCAGCCGGTGCTGCCGGTGTCGACCGGGAACCTGGTGCCCGTCAGGTCGGCTCCGGTGGCGAAGTAGGCCACCGGGGCGTGCGGGAGTTCGACGGCGGCGGCGGGCTGGGCGAGAGCTCCGCCCAGCAGCAGGGCGGCCGCGGTGGCGGCGACGGCGGTGAGGCGCTTCAGGTGGACGGTCATCGCGGGACTCCTCCTCGAAAGGTCTTCCTACGGTGCGGTCGAGCTCATTGCATCTTCAACTACACCTGCCGCCCGTGCCAAGACCTCCGGGCCCCCTCCCCTCCAACAACGGTAGGCGGCCGCGACGGTGGGCACCTCAGCGTGGGCAGCGAGGCGTAGCAGTGGACCATGTCCTCGGTGGCCGAGACCATGACGTCACCGGTCCGCGGGCCGACGACGCCGTCCTGGTCCAGGCTCGCCCACGGGGGACGGCGGCGGGGCGGGCGGGACGGCCGGCGCGGCAGGCGCCGTCGTACCGGTGCAGGACGCCCGAGCGGGCCCGCCCGCCGTGGTCACCGTGCTCGGCGGACGGCTCCGGGGAGGCACCGCGGCCGGTCGGGGCCGCCCCGGGGCTGGGTCACTTCCGCCAGAACAGGTGGTGCGTCACGCCGCTGGAGCTGGGCACGACGTCCAGGTGGAAGCGGTCGAGCAGCTCGTCGGGCGACTCCCAGAGCCGCAGGCCGGACCCGAGCTTCAGCGGCGAGACCGCCACGTGCAGGGTGTCGACGAGGTCGGCGTCGAGGAACTCCCGGACGGTGGTGACTCCCCCGCCGAGCCGGACGTCCTTGCCCTGCGCCGCCTCCCGCGCCTGCTCCAGGACCGTGGCCGGGTCGCCGTCGACGAAGTGGAACGTGGTGTCGGAGAGCGTGAACGACGGCCGCGTGTGGTGGGTCATGACGAACACCGGGGTGCGGAACGGCGGCTCGTCACCCCACCAGCCGCGCCACTCGTGGTCCTGCCAGGGCCCGCGCTGGGGCCCGAACTTGTTGCGGCCCATGATCTCGGCCCCGATGTTGCGAGGGTAGTCGCGGGTGAAGTAGTCGTCGAGACCCCGGCTGCCCCCGGGGTCGGTGCGCATCGGCCAGCTCGCCGTCGCGCCGGCCCAGGAGAACAGCCGCTCGGGGTGGTCGAAGCCGAACGGGCGCTCGAAGCTCTGGTCCTCGCCGGCCGCAACGCCGTCACTCGAGACGACGAAGTTCTGGACCCTCAGCAGTTGCGTCATGTGTGTTCCTCCAGTGGTTCCTGCCGGACGACGACGGTGCGGCTCCCGGGCGCGGGACAGACACGGCGGCAGTCTTGCAGGCGCCACCGACAATCGGGCCGAACCGCACCGGTCGGCGGCAGGCCCTGTCGCCCGGCTCACCCGAGGACCAGCGGCACCTTCGCCCCCGGTGCCCCGTGCGCCCCGAGTGCCGTCCGCTCGGCCGGGGTCGCGGCCCGCCGCCCGGTGCCGACCAGCAGCGCGTCCGCGTCCGCGAACGAGGCCGGGAACGCTCCTCCGGCGATCCGCTCCAGCAACCGACGCGCCCCGGCCAGCCCCTCGGCGGGCGGGCCCGGCAGGTGCGGCAGGTGAGCGACCAGATCGAGGTGGTGCAGCGTCCACTCCAGCACGTAGGCGTCCAGATAGTCACCGGCGGTCAGCACCTGCCCCTGGGTGGCCACCCGCAGCCGCGGATCGGCGAGTTCGGCGGCGCGCCCCGCCGCGGAGCCGACGTCGTCGAGGTGGAAGCGGAGCAGCCCCGGGTCCCCGTAGGCGGCGGCCGGCCGGACGGTCAGCGCGTCCAACGGGTCCTGGCCGTCGGGCGGTTCGGCGCACACCTGCCAGTACGACGCCGCGTCCCGGGTCGGCTCCGCGGGGGACGGGGTGACCAGGGTGATCAGTACGTCCTGGGCGTCGATCACCAGGTGGCACACCAAGTCCCGCACCAGCCACCCGGCACAACCCGACGGCTCGGCGAAGTCCTCCTCCGCGAGCCCGTCCACCGCGGCCCGCAGCGCCGCCCATGACCGTCCGAAGAGATCCACGTCCGCAAGCTACCACCGCCCCCGCCCGGGCCGCCGGAACCGGCGAGCGGGTGGAGCGGGAGCGGGCCGACCGCCTGCCCGCACCCGCGGCGAAGCCTTCTCGGCGCGGAATGCGGCGGCGGTGCCCTCCTCGGTCGGTGCCCTACTCGGTCCGGACGAGCACGGCCTGCCGGTAGCGGGCCGCCGTCCGGAGGAAGTCGGCGAGGGTCCCGGTAGTGGCCGGAGGCGAGCTGCGGCGCGTCCTCCGTCCAGCCGGCGGGCAGCGCGACAGCGGCGGCGAGTTCCGCCGGGTCGACCCCGCGGAGCTCGGCGACCCGTGCCCGCGCCCAGTCCGGCTCGGCCGCCGCGCGCCGCGACTGGTCGCGCCGCGACTGGTCGGCGCTCGGCCGGAGACAGCGACCGTTCATTCCCAGGACCGTGAGCCTGGAGCCTGACGGTTCAGCCTCCCTGCGGGGAGAGCGGGTGGTCCCGGTGGATGGCCGGCACCCGCGTCAACTCCCCGGCGGTGCGGCGGTCGTGGGACAGTCGTGGTGATGGGGTGGCAGGCACACGACGTTCAGGGCCGGCTCCTCGTCGTCCACGATCTCGAAGGTGAGGACGGCGCCGGAGGGTTCGGCCTCGACCGAGCGCTGACCCTCGAAGGTGAGTGCCGGGTACGGCCGCCAAGGACAACCGGCCCGGTCCAGGGCGGCGATGACGTCGGTGTAGGACGGCTGTCCGGGAAGGGCGGGTCGGCCGGCCAGTGCGGGTGGGAGGTCGATGACTTCTCGCCAGGTCTGGAGGCAGACGAGAACGACGGCTCCGCAGCGGCACACCGCCAGCTCCAGGTCCCCGTAGCCGACCAGTCGGGGCCACTCGTCACGGTGCCCGACGGCACCCACCCACGGTTCGCCGAACTCGGCGGTCACCGAGGCCAGGGACACCCCGTTCGCGACCGGCCCCAGATGCCCGGTCCGCGCCAGGCCGGTCAGGACATCGAGTATCTCCACGACGGCGGAGCCTGCCACCTGCGGCGATGGCTGTCCAACCGGTTGACCGGCCCCGGACGGGCGCGCCCGACCCGGAGCGAACGGCCGAGCAGTTCCCCACACGGGAGGCTCGTCGACGCGGGCCCACCGCAAGGGGTCGACCCGCAGCCGGTGGGCGCGTGCCACAGTGAAACCGATGCCCGGCAACGGTGGTGACGCCGACTCGGCGACCTCCGTGCTCCCGGCTGCCGACCGATCCTTGCGGACTCCCGCACCGGTTTCCGCGGGTTCTCGTCGCTCGCGGAGCGGGAGAGGTGGCGGGGCGCCGGCTGAGCGTTCGACGCAGGCCCGCGCGGACGTCCAACAGTGCGGTGACGGCGGCCCGTTCAGGCGGTGGGCGCGGTGGAGGTCGGCCGAGCCAGAGGTCAGCCGAGCCAGACGATGTCGAGGACGTACAGGCGCTCGGCCAGGCGGTTGACGGAGTAGACCAGGCTGAGCTGGCCGACGGAGGCGCAGCGCAGGTCCTCGCCTTCGAGGTCGGTGGCGTCCCACTGCGGCCATCCCCAGGGGGTGCAGGAGGCGATGTCGAGCAGGTCGCGGACCGTCAGCTGGGCGTGTCGGGGCAGGTCGACGAAGGTCTTGGCCGCCTGCGGGGACAGGCGGGCCGGCCAGACCCGGTCGGTCACGGGTTCGTCCCGGTGAGTTCGGCGAGGTCGATCCCGTCCTCGTCGTCCATTCCGGCGGCGAGGAACGCGTCGACCGCCGGTGCGCTGTCCAGGCGGAACCGCCAGGTGCGGACCACCTCGTGCAACGGGGAGAGGTCGTAGGTCTGGCGGGAGTCCTCCAGCGCCTTCGCCCAGTCCCGCTCGAAGGCCGGCAGCCACCGGACCGACCGCTCGGGCGGCTCGGCGTGGATGCGGACGAGCAGTTGGGCGGCGGCGCGAGGCGCCGGGGCCGACGGCGGGGCGGGCAGGTGGTCGGGCTGGGCGCTCAAGAGGTCCTCCACTTCGTCGTCGGTCACGGTACGGCAATCGGTGGGCGCGAGGGCGGGGCCGCTACCGGATTCCCTCCTGGTTGGCCGATTCGCGTGCGTCCCGAGCCGTCGGTCCGGCCTGCCCCGGGTCCGGCGGTCCGGGGCGTGCTCGTCCACCCCGGTGCCCCGGAGGGGGCGCCGCCGCGTCGAGTTGCCCCGCGCCGTACGGGTCGCGAGTCCGGCCCCTGCCCCGCCGCCCGCGGGCCCGCCGCGGACGCGACAACCCCCGTGCCGCTGCCGCCGCTCACGAATCTCACCCCTCGGACCCGCCACCGCCCGGACCGCCGCAGGGGCGGCGGACCGCACCGTCGGGGTGTGCGGCGACTCTTCGGCGGCATACGCCCCTCCACCGTGTCGGATGCCTCCGGCAGCGGTCGCCACTCGACCGTTCCGTCGAGCAACACCCTTCCGGGCAAAGGGAGATGGGGCGCGGACACGGGTGCCGTTCAAACACCGCGTCGGGTGCCGGGAACCCTGGTCGGCCTCCGTCCGCCAACACCCGCCCGCCGTCAGCGCGTTCGCTTCCCCACCGGGTTCCACCGAGGTCGGGCCACGCACTGTCGGCACCCCGTGCGATGGAACATTCCGCAATCCCCGTACACCCCGCCCGGCTAGCCGTACATTCACTGCACGACTGGTGACGGACTACGCGTAGGAGTGGTTGTGGGAAACGGGAACACTTTCGGTACGGACAGCGGTGTGGGATCGACGATTTCGCTGTTGGAGGGGAGACTGCCCGCAGTGCGGGACCGGCTCGCCCGGGCGGAGCAGGAACTCGCCGCCGCCAGGGCCGAGGAGGAGGCGGTGGCCAAGGCGCTGGCGGGCCTGCGGGGGCTCGCCGGCGTGTCGCTCGGTGACGGGGGCGAGTCGGGCGCCCCCGAGGCGCAGCCGGTTTCGGCCGAGGCGCCGCAGGAGGCGGCCGCGGCGACGGAGCCGCCCCCGGCGGCACCGGCTGCGGCGGAGGCGCCCGCTGCCCCGGCCACGCCTGCCGCTCCGGAGGCGTCCACCGCTCCGACGGCGAAGGCGCGGAGCAGGAAGCCGGCAGCCGCCAAGAAGACGGTGGCGGCGAAGAGCGCCGCGTCCGAAGCGGAGCAGGCGGCGCCGTCGTCGGCCCCCGGCAAGAAGCGGACCGCGACGAAGGCGGCGGCCAAGGACAGCGGGCCCAAGCCCACGGCGAAGCGGACACCTGCCAAGAAGGCCACGTCGACTCCGGCGGCGGCCCCTGCCAAGAAGGCGGCCCCGGCTCCGGCGACCACCGCCAAGAAGGCCGCACCGGCGGCGGCCCCGGCCAAGAAGGCGGCAGCCGCTCCGGCGGCCGCCGCCGAGGGCAAGACCGCGTCGACGGACCGCCGGCGCCAGGTGGCGGACGCGGACAGCGTGGTGGCGGTGCTCGCGAAGGCCGAGGGCCCGCTGCGCGCCCGCGAGGTCACCGAACTGCTGGGCCTGGAAACGCACGAGGGCAACATCAACACGATCCGCACCAGGCTGGAGCGTCTCGCGAAGGCCGGCCGCGCGCAGCGGCCCGAGCGCGGCCTCTACACGGCCGTCGCCGGGGCGAAGGCCTGACCGCCGGACGGGGGCGTGCACCGGTCGACTCCGGTGCAGGCCCCCGTCGATGACGTCCGCCGGCCGCGACGGGCCCGCCCCGGCCGACGGGGTAAGGGCATCGGGACGCAGGGACCGGTGCGGCGGGCCCGAGGGGACGGCCGCGACACCCGCGCAGCGCTCTGTCCTATGACCGTCCCTGCTCATCGGGTCCCCGAGACACGGCGGACGGGCCGCGTCGACGACGAAGGAGCCCGATCGGCGGCGACGGTCAAGCCCGGCAGGAACACCGCGGCCACGGTGACGGCGGTGGCACTCGCGCCGTCGGAATCGGCGGCGGCGCGTGGGCGATGGTCGCCCCCCGCACCGAGCGGGCCGAACCCCCGGCCGCGTGTGCCGCACCCCGGCCGACGGACCCGGCCGGCTATGCCGCGCCCTGCGCCGCCCTCAACCGCCCCGACCTGCCGGCCCTGCTGGGCACGCCGCAGGACCGGGTCTCCACGGCCGGTCCGGCGCCGTTCGGCCTGGGCAAGGACGCCATGGTGGAGGTCCGGCTGGGGGTGAGTGCCGTCGCCCTGACGGACTGCTCCACCACGGTCGAGGACATCGCCGACATGCCGCGGTTCCTCCCCCGGCCCGCCACCGTCCTCGGCCATCCCGCCATGACGTACTACACCGACGCCATGAGCCTCGGCTTCGGCACGGACGGGAAGGCCACCACCGGCGTCGGCTCCCCTGTCCGGAACCTCGTCGTCGCGCAGGACCCCGGCGCCCCGGGGCGGGCCTTCGAGGTCGCCGTCTTCCGCCACGACGGCCGTCCCGTCGACGACGCACTCCTGTACCGGGTCGCCGAGGCCGTCATGCCCACCCTCCCCGGCTGGGTCACGGCGCCCTCGGAACCGTCCGGCCACTGACCGCGCCGCCGGCGACCACGACAGCCGTCGTCCGGCCGACCCGCCGCTATGTCGGCGATGTCGCCGCATGAGAGCGGGTTGTACGCGAGCGCGGCGGTGGTGGTCGGCGCGGGGCTGCGGATCCTGGTCCACTGCTGGCGGGCTGCCTGATCGGCCTGGCCCTCGCGCCCCGTAGCAGGGACCTGCCTGCGCGGTCCGTCGTGGCCTAGCGCCACGAGGCCCGTCGGCGCGGGCCGGCCGCCCGTCGCGGAGGCGGCTCGGCCGGCTCGGGTGGGCGGGCTCCCGACCGAACCGCGGCAGGTCCGCGGGGACGCGGCCCGCTGTTCCCCGGGGTGGGTCGGGGCGGGGCGAAGCCGCCACCCCGGAACCGTCGGTTCGGCGGCCGGCCCCGGTCCGGCTCCGCACCGGACCGGGGGCCACGGCCTCCGTCACCGCAGGACGGTGTCGAGCCAGTCGAGGATCCGGCCCATGGCGAGGCGCTGGGCGCCGGTGTGGCAGTGGGCGCCCGCACCCTCGGCGACGGTGAAGCGGGCGAGGGTCTTGGGGCAGGTGAGGCGGTCGTAGAGCTGCTGGGCCTGGCCGTCGAAGAAGAGGTCCTCCTCGGCGTCGCAGACGAGGGTGGGGCAGGTGATCCGCTCGGCGATGCCGTCGGCGAGCGTGTAGTCGAGGTAGGAGGCGAGGAACGCGCGCGGGGTCGCCACGTCCATGACGTAGGAGCCGTGCGTGATGGCCCAGCGCACGGTCGGGTTGGTCTTCATCAGCGCCTCGATGGAGGCGTCGATCTCGGGGGCGTGCTCGGCGCGCAGCAGGGCCTCGGCCTCGGGGCGCGGCATCGGCAGGTTCTTCACGCTGACTTCGCCGAGGTCGTACACGCCGTCGACGGCGATCACGGCGGCCAGTCGGTGTTCGAAGGCGGCCGCCCTGGGCGCGAGCAGGCCGCCCATGCTGAGGCCGAGCAGGGCAATGCGCTCGGGGTCGACCTCGGGGCGCTCGGCGATCAGCCAGTCGACCACCGGCGTGACGACGCTCTCCCAGTTCGGGCGGAAGGGCAGCCCGTCACGGAAGCGGGCGGCCGGCTGGCCCGGGCCGTCGAAGGTGAGCACGTGGTAGCCGCGCTCCTGGCCGGCCGCTCCCCCGAAGAAGTGCATCTCCTCGGCGGACCCGTCGAAGCCGTTGTGCATGACGATCGTGGGCGCGGGGGCGTCGCCGGGGGCCCGGTAGAAGTAGCCGTGGAGCACGGTGCCCTCGAAGGGGATCTCGACGGGTTCGATGCGGGGCTCGAAGAGGGCGGCCGCCGAGCGGAAGGCGTCCACCGCGCGCTCGTAGGAGGACGCGATGCGGGGGTCCTTCGGGTTGCCGTGCAGGAAGAACTCGGCGGAGCGGAAGTAGTTGCTCGCCCGCAGGTAGGCGTCCCGGGCGCTGATCCGGTGGCCGCCGGCCAGGGCGGTGGCGGCCTCGGCGGCGGTGCGCTCGGCGGTGGCGGACCACTCCTCGTACCAGCCGTCGTAGTCACCGGCGGTGATCCTCTGGGCCGTGGCGATCACCTCGCCGAAGTCGGAGCCTCCGTAGGCCGCGTGGCCGATCGCCCGGAGGGTCTCGTACCAGAACTGCGGGTCGTTCTCGAAGAGCAGGGGCTTCATGGCGTTCTCCTAATGCAAGATTGGTTGCGTTAATTACGGTAGTGAGCCGAAGCCATAGACGCAAGTTCTCTTGCGTTAGCCTGTGGCTGTGAACGAAGACCAGGTACGGCGCAGGACCGGCGGCCGAAGCGCCCGCGTACGGGAGGCGGTGCTCGGCGCGACGGCCGAGCTGATCGCCGAGCACGGCCACGCACGGATCTCCATCGCCCAGATCGCCGAACGCTCCGGCGTCCACCAGACGTCGATCTACCGGCGCTGGCGGTCGACCGACGCGATCGTGCTGGAGCTCGCGGTGGAGCGCCTCTCCGCCACGTCCGTGATCCCCGACACCGGGACACTGCGCGGGGACCTCGTCGCCTACGCCCACGGGGCGGCGGCGTCGATCGAGGGACCGGACGGCCTGGCACTGCTACAGGCGCTCGTCGCCCTGCCCGCCGGGAGTGCCGACCCCGGCCTCGACCCCAGGACCGTGCTCGCACCGCGCGGCAGGGACCTGCAGGACATGCTCGACCGGGCCGTGGCACGCGGGGAGCCGCAGCTGCACCTGCTGGACGTCCTGGACGGGATCGTCGCACCGCTCTACCTGCGGGTCCTCTTCCGGATCGGGGGGATCGACGAGGCGTACCTGGACTCCCTGGTCGTCAGGACGCTGGCGGCGGCGGCGACGGACTGACGCGACCGGCGGCCGGGGCTGGGGCGGCGAAGAAGGCCCCGGCCGGGGCGGCGAAGAAGGCCCCCGGCGCGGTGGCGGGCCGGCC